>JAQNCM010000577.1 GCA_029237615.1 Mucilaginibacter sp. | reverse complement strand
CATCGAGCGGGCCTTCTCATGAGAATACAGAGCCGTGGGTTACGCGTGTGCGGCTTCGGTCTTCGCTGCTGCCTGGCGCAGCGCCTCTGCTTTGTCCGTTGCTTCCCAGCGGAAGTCCTTGTCGGTGCGGCCGAAGTGCCCGTAAGCCGCAGTCTTCTTGTAGATGGGGCGGCGCAGGTCCAGGCTCTCGATGATGCCCTTGGGCGTCAACGAGAAGTGCTCACGCACCAGCTTCTGCAGCTTGTCAGCGCCCAGCTTGCCCGTGCCGAAGGTGTCCACCAGCACGCTCACCGGCTCAGCCACGCCGATCGCATACGCAAGCTGCACCTCGCACTTATCGGCGAGTCCTGCAGCCACAATGTTCTTCGCGATGTAGCGCGCCATGTATGCGGCAGAGCGGTCCACCTTCGTCGGATCCTTGCCGCTGAACGCGCCGCCGCCGTGCCGGCCCATGCCGCCGTAGGTGTCCACGATGATCTTGCGTCCGGTCAGACCGGTGTCGCCCATCGGGCCGCCGATGACAAAGCGGCCGGTCGGGTTGATGTGGTACTTCGTGTCCTGGTCCAGCAGCTTTGCCGGGATCACGAACTGGATCACATGCTTCAGGATGTCGCGGCGCAGCTCGTCATTGCCGACCGTCTCCGCGTGCTGCGTCGAGATGACGATCGCGTCGACACGCACCGGCTTACCGGCAGCATCGTACTCAACTGTCACCTGGCTCTTGCCGTCCGGCCGCAGATACGACATCATGCCGCTCTTGCGCACCTCGGTCAGGCGATGGGTCAGCTTATGGGCCAGCGAGATCGGCGTCGGCATCAACTCTTCCGTCTCGTTCGTTGCATAACCGAACATCATGCCCTGATCGCCGGCGCCGCCGGTGTCCACGCCCATCGCGATGTCCCCGGACTGCTTGTTGATGGTCGAGATCACGGCGCAGGTGTTCGAGTCGAAGCCGTAGAGTGCATTGTCGTAGCCGATGGCGGCGACCGTGCCGCGCACCAGCGACTGGAAGTCAACGTAGGCCTGAGTGGTGATCTCACCGGCGATCACGACCAGACCGGTGCAGGTCAGCGTCTCGCAGGCAACGCGGCTGAAGGGGTCCTGCTCCAGGCAGGCATCGAGAATTGCGTCGGAGATCTGATCGGCAATCTTATCCGGGTGGCCCTCGGTGACGGACTCCGAGGTGAACAGAAACTTATCGCGTGGTTGTGACAAAACGAGCTTCCTCCTCTACCTTCTCTGTCACTCGCTGGAATCGCGCAATTTGGATTCAGGAGCAATGGCGTCCCGGCAAGATGCCGACGGATGACAGGCATCCCCAACAAGAAGCGTCTAGGGCTGCTCATTTACCCTAACAAACCGCGCGAAGGCCCGGCAAAGGTGACCGCCTAAACGGCACAGCGAGGCGGTGGATGGCTAAAATCCGCCCTTCAGCGGAGTGCGGCAGTCGCCACTCCCGTTGCCTGCCCCGCTACCTGCCCATGGCATCTTTCGCTACGTAAAGACGGTACCCGGCCGGCGGCTGCGGCCGGTTCCACCAGCGGACCATGTGCGGCGGTGTGCGTTCCACCGCCAGCATGTAGTGCGCGGCCAGCCAGCTTGCAAACTCCGGCCACGCGGCAAGCTTGCTGTAGCCGCTGGTGCTGTCGAGAAACGAGCCGCTCACCACCACGATCACGAGCGGCGGGTTCGCATCCGCCGCTTGCAGGAAGCGCTGGCGCATGAGCTGCACTGCCGGCTTCTCAGTGGGGCCGTCAGTGGGGCCGAAGAGCGCTGCATCGGAGAGCGTGTTGGTTGCCGGCATCCAGCGTAAGGTAAAGAGCGTCGGCAGGCAGTCCTGAATCGTATCCATGCATTGCACGTGACCGTTCAACCGGCTGCCGCCGAGCCGGTCAAGATCAGCGGCGAGCATCGTGTCGAACTCCTGCGGACGCGCGTCGAAGCGATGGATGCGCAAGAGCGCAAGCGGCGCGATGATCAGCGCGCCACAGGCCAGTCCGGCAACGGCAACGTAGCGGGACCTCCCGCTGGTGCGCAGGCTGGTCGCCAGGTCCAGCGAGATCAGCAGCAGCAGAAACGCCAGCATGGGATAGCGCTGGTAGGGAAGCGCCTTCCCTTGAGCCAGCAGAGCCAGCAGGTTCAGTACCGTCGCCGCCGCAATCAGCAGCCGCTCTGCAGTCGGCCAGCGAGGGCGGGCCAGCGCAATGGTGGCCAGCCAGAGCACCACCAGCGCTGCGATGGGGGAGATGCTGTGCGACAGCGTGAAGCCAAACGGCCGCCGCTCCAGCGATGCATAGTAGGGCAGCAGGATCTGCTGCAGGTGAAGCCACGCGACCAGCGCGTGATGCCGCCATAGCCACGCCAGCATGACCAGCGGCCCCACGCACATCGAGCTTAAGCCGGCCGCTATCCACGGCAGGACAGCCGCGCGCCGCCGCTCGCCAACCTGCTGGCCCGCATCTGCCCGCCAGCCCGACTGGTGCAGAGCCACCGCTGCCAGCAGAACAAGACCCAGCGGCGCCGCCGTCGGCTTGATCGTGGCGGCGAGTCCCGTCGCGAGTCCGAAGGGCACGGCATACGCCCATTCGTGGCGGCGCATACCTTCGATCAAAGACGCCGATCCCAGGACCAGCAAAACCGCAATCACCAGGTCCCGTTGCCCGGCCTGCTGCACTCCATCTTGTCCATGCACCAGCAGGAGCATCGCCGTGGCGAAGAGGGCGGCGAATCGCGAGTACGGCCGTGCGATGACGTAGTAGCCGCAGCCGGCCAGCGCCACCAGGCCGAGATCGAAGATCCGCCACCCCACATCCGGCTGCCACGGCAGCTTCATGGCCGCGCCCGTCGCCCAGTAGGCTCCCGGCATGTTGATGTCCGCGAAGTCGCGGTAAGGCGCCCAGCCATGCTCGATAAGGAAGACGCTGTAGTGGAGCAGGGCCGCGTCTCCCACCATCGGCCAGTGCCGCGTCAGGGCGGCAAAGGCAATCGCCAGAGCAACCAGCACTGCGCCGAAGACCCACTGCAATCTGCGCAGCGCGCCGGATATCGCGTGCTGCGGCAGGTTGGTCTCAGGCGGTGCGGCAGACATGTGTCTGAACAGCCTAAGCTATGCGTCGCAACCACGCGCAGACGGTCGGGCGGCGGAGACTCGCGAGTGGGCCCAGCCTCAAGGCCGCGGTGGAGGTGAGACGAATTGCGAAAAAATGAGAGTGAGACGGGGACAATGGCTTGCGCGGAACGGAGATCTGCCAGCAGAGAACCATTCGCAGAGTACTGGACACGGAACTCCAGGGAAGGCTATGCCAGGCACACGATGCGCCCGT
>JAQNCM010000257.1 GCA_029237615.1 Mucilaginibacter sp. | reverse complement strand
TCGCGAGCAAACCGGTTGCCTTTCCGGGGTCAATATCTGCCACAATTACGCCTGGTTTACCGTAAACTTCATGCACAAGGCAGCTACCGTCGGGGCTGATGACGGCGCTTGCTGATTCAGGGAACAGCGATGCGTAGTTGGAGCTGGCAAAATAAATGGTATTTTCAAGGGCTCTCATCATGATGGCTTTTTCATAGTAGGGGTTGCTTTTATTACCCCATTCCTTTAGTACCGGCCCTTCTGTATTACTACCGTTGAAATGAGGATGAAATACAATTTTTGCGTCATGCTGTGCAGCCCATCTTACCGATTCAGGGTAACGGAATCCTTCATGACATATCGTAATCCCGAACTTTAGCCCGTTTATTTCAAATACATTTCTTTTCGTACCGGGTACCCAGAACGTATCTTCCGAAGGGTCCAGCTGGTTTTTGGTTTGATAGCCTAGGATTTCGCCTTCAGCAGATACTACAAATGCCAGGTTGTGTAAGCCTGCTGTGTCGTACCAGTCCATTGGCACAATGATAGTGATCGTGTTTTCGGCGGCAATTTTACACACCTGGTCAAGGGCTGTCTGCAAGCTTTCGGGCGTACGGTCTTCTGGCGGATATTCCATCCCCGGATAGCCGGGAAGATAAGACTCCGGGAAGCAGATGATCACAGCCTGCTGCCGGGCGGCCTCTTTAACGAGTTTTTCAAGCCAGTATAATCCTTCCGTAACAGATTTTGGAAATGGTGGCGATGCTAAGGCTATTTTCATCAGGTAAGATGTTAATGCTGTAAAGTATTTAAGGAACCCCCAGCGGTTAATTTATCTCCTGACAATCAAATGCAGGCGAGTGGCCGGGATAACAGGTTAAAGATACATATTAATGAAAGTGCTAATGCACTATCAGGCCTATTAAGGTTAGTAGTTACTGACAGCTCACTTCTTTTGGCGCTGTCTTTGGCAGGTCTAAATACATCAGGTAGATATTTATTGCTAATTTTATTAATTTCTTATTGATTAACATATATAATATATATAGAAAATTTATTTAGTATTATGTTACTTAATAGCTGTAAATTTAAAGGGAAAAATACATAATTGTTGTGCGTGGCAATGACCATTGAATATTGGTAAAGCTTGATTATGAGAAAATACTTGCTTTTAATAATCTATGTGATTGCATTGAAAATTGGCGGCTATGCACAAACCATACATTTTACTTTAACCGACCCTCCTAAAGGGCAACCGTTGACGGCTGTAGTAGGAATGACTCAAGATCAGCAAGGCTATTTATGGTTGTGCACTAATGAAGGATTATTTAAATATGACGGACAAACCTATACTTCATACCTGCATGAGCCGTCTAACCGAAATTCCTTATCGCTTAACAGAGTGGAAAGTGTTTTTGCTGACAATGACGGAACAGTTTGGGTGGGCACGTTTGGAGGAGGGTTAGAGCACCTGGATCCTGAGACAAAAAAATTTACACATTACCGGCATCAACCTAATGATCCGTTGAGCTTATGTTGCGATACGGTAACGGTTATCATAAAAGATCATGACGGCGCATTTTGGATAGGCACTAGTAATGGGATGGAGAAATTTGATGCCAGGACCGGTCGTTTTAAGCATTTTCTCCATAATGCCAGTGACACAACAAGTTTGAGCAATAAACAGGTGCGGACGATTTATGAAGACCGCGAGGGTACAATTTGGGTAGGCACAGGAAGCGCTTTTTTATATGAGACACCCCGGGGGCAGGGTGGTTTAAATAAGCTGGATAGAAACACAGGGAAGTTTACAAGGTACATGAATAATCCTGATGACCCGCAAAGTTTAACAGACAATAGGGTAAGAGCAATGTTGGAAGACAGTCGCGGTACGTTTTGGATAGGAACTGCCGGCGATGGTTTACTAACCATGGACAGAAAGACCGGTAAGTTTACACGCCACCTTTATAATCCTGATCATCCGGAATTGCTTAGCAGGCCGCCTTTAAAAAACAGCTTAAATTATGCAGATGACCATATTACATTTCTGGAGGAAGATGTTTTTGGTAAAATATGGATAGGAACCCTTGAAGGCGGGATAAATGTATATGACCCGGTAACTCATAAAACTAACTGGTATGGCGCTGATAAAAAAAGCAAGGAAAAAATTATTTCCAGTAAATTTTGCTGCGCCTATAAAAGCAGGGAAGGAATAATTTGGATAATTCCATGGTTGAGCCCTCAAATTTATAAGATCAATCCATACCAATACAATCTTCCCCATAAATACCTTGGGATGGCGGTATCATCATTTTTAGACGATACAGACCACACTTTGTGGATGGTAAGTCCCAAAGGGTTGATACATGAGTTAAGCGACACAAAGCGGCAAATGTATTATGTTGACCAAAAGCGCTCCAAAAACAACATTTCGTTATATTATATGGAAAAAGATGAGGAAAATAACTTTTGGATCACAAGTTTTGGTGGTCTGTACCGGTTTAACCCTCAAACAAAAGTGTTTACCTGCTATAGTACAGCAAAAACAGGTTTGCTTTCTGATACCCTGAATTACATAAAAAAAGGCAAGACTGATAAATTATGGCTTGGAACTTATAAGGGATTGCAGTTGATGGATACCAAAAGTAGGACGTTTAAGAATTTTATTTACAATAAAAATGATAGTACCAGTTTAAGCAACAATCGTGTACAATCAATAACAATTGATAAAAAAAATAATTTATGGGTGGCGACGGCTAACGGATTGAATAAATTTAACGGCAAAGCAAATCATTTTAAAAGGTACCTCAATAACGTATTTGTTGAAAGTTTGTTGAGTGACAGTCGTGGAAATTTATGGGTGGGAACTGACCACGGCCTTTTTAAATATGATGAAAAAACAGATAACTTTTTGGCATTTGATACCTTCATCGCGTCTTCAATCGGCGTTATGAATGAAGACCATGATAGGAATATTTGGCTAGGCACCAATAATGGCATCATAAAAATTAACCTGCAAAATAACTATATTAATATTTACGGTAAAAATCATGGCGTGGATCCGGTTTCTCTCAGGTTTGGTCATACACTGCATAACGGTAAAGTAGTATTCGGAGATAGCGGAGGGTATTTTTCATTTTTTCCGGATAAACCACTCCAGGCGCTACCTGCACCAAAAATAATAATCAGTAGTTTTTATTTAGCCAACGTTCCGGTTTATCCAACAACTAACGGCATTTTAAACAGCTCACTTTCCAACACAAAAAAAATTGACTTAAAATACAATCAAAATACTTTTTCTTTCGCATTTAACTGTATTGACTTTGTTAGTGATAAGGGCGATACCCAGGTTTTTTACACCTTTGAAAATTACGACAATCAGTGGCACCCGGTGTACATGGATGGCCGGGTAGACTACTACAATGTACCACCCGGCAGTTACATTTTTAAAGTTAAAAGCATTAACGTTAATGGTTTAGTGACTGAAAAAAGCATTGTTGTTACTATTACGCCGCCCTGGTGGCAAACGGTTTGGGCTTATACGATTTTTGTGTTACTCTTAGTGAGCGGGATTTGGATTTTTATTTATTTCCGGTCCCTAAGTCTTTTAAAAGATAAACGAATACTTGAACACAAGGTACGTGTACGTACAACAGAAGTATTAGAACAAAAAGAAGAAATAGAAGCACAGCGTGATAATCTCGAAAAGGCTTTAGACCAGGTAAAAACCACCCAAAGTCAACTGATACAATCCGCAAAGATGGCTTCTTTGGGCGAACTCACAGCCGGCATCGCACACGAAATACAAAACCCGCTTAATTTTGTAAATAATTTTTCGGAGGTAAGTATTGAATTACTTGACGAGCTGAAGGATGAATTAATATTGGGGAATAATAACGATACAATTAAGATTGCCGGCGATTTGATCCAAAATCTCCAAAGAATAAACCAGCACGGTAAAAGGGCCGACAACATTGTAAAAGCAATGTTGCAACACTCCCGCGGCAGTACGGGCGAAAAGCATTTAACCAATATAAATAACCTTATTGAGGAGTTCTTTAAAATCTCCTACAACAGTTTCAGGGCAAAAGACAACGGATTTAACGTTGAGCTCATCACCAGTTTTGACTCTGATTTACCCGAAATAAACATAGTTCAACAAGATATAGGCCGGGTATTTCTTAGCCTGTTTAACAACGCCTTTTATGCAATAAAAGAAAAGCAAAAAGCAAATTGCCCGGACTATAAGCCCAGGTTAACAGTAACCACCTTTAAAACAAATGATCAGGTAATTATAACTGTACATGACAATGGTACAGGTATCCCCGACGCGATAAAAGACAAAATTATGCAGCCATTTTTTACTACCAAGCCAACTAATGAAGGCGTAGGGTTGGGCCTGTCTTTAACCTATGATACGGTGGTTAAAGGATATGAAGGAAGTATTAAAATTAATAGTAATGCCGGGGAATTCACTGAATTTATTATAACACTGCCTCTTCATAGCCTGGCCGGGTAACAGCAGGTATAAATAAGCTTGTGATTATAAAGTGCTGTCATGTTTGGTGTTAAATTAAAGTGATGGTATATTTTATTTAATGTCATCTCAAACTATTAATTTGCTGTTTTTGTGCCTTTTATTTTAATGAAATGATTTTAATCAATAATTTAAGGTATCTTCGTAAAATTTAAAATAAATATAATGCAACAAGGAACAGTAAAATTTTTTAATGAAGCAAAAGGTTTCGGATTTATTACACCAAGTAATGGTGGCAGCGAAATCTTTGTTCATTCCTCAGGGCTGATTGATAGCATTCGCGAGAATGACACAGTTCAGTTCGAAGTAGAACAGGGCCGTAAAGGTCCTAACGCGGTAGATGTAAAAGTAGCTTAAAACTATAATAATTAATCGTGAAGCATTCTGCCGTAAAGGGAGAATGCTTTTATTTTATAAAGACTAAAGTTAAAGCAGGTAATAATTGAGTAAGATTTAAATTGCTTTAATATCATATAATTAATGAAAATATTTATTACCGGTCTTCCTTTACAAGTGGAAGAAGCTGAATTAAGAGCAGTATTCGGCGATTTTGGACAGGTGAAATCTCTTACGATCATTAAAGACCGTGCGACCTCCCAAAGCCGGGGTTTTGGTTTTGTTGAAATGCCTAATGACGACGAAGCAAAACATGCAATAAGGAATATGAACGGTGGTGACTATTATGGAAACAGAATACTGGTTTCAGAAGCAAAAGACGACGGCGGACAAAATGGCAGCCGCGGTCCCGGCCGTAACAATTCCAACAGGTCAAATAACCGGTAATAAACACTGTTAAGCCAATAGTTGAACCGGCTGAGCCGGAGAATTCACTATCAATTCTGGTAAGCAGAATAAGTTTTAAATAAGAAATTGCAGCCTTATTATTAACTGCACAACCCCCTTTAAATGAGACAACTTAAGATAACCCAATCCATCACAAACCGTGAAACCCAATCGCTTGATAAGTATTTGACAGAAATTGGAAAAGTAGACTTAATTTCGGCGCAGGAAGAGGTTATACTGGCGCAAAAGATCAGGGATGGTGATCAGGCTGCTTTGGAGCGCCTAACAAAAGCAAACCTGCGATTTGTTGTATCTGTTGCAAAGCAATATCAAAACCAGGGCATTACGCTGGGTGATTTAATAAATGAGGGAAATTTAGGTTTGATAAAAGCTGCAGGGCGTTTTGACGAAACCAAGGGTTTTAAGTTTATTTCTTATGCCGTATGGTGGATCAGACAATCTGTGATCTCGGCAATTGCCGATCAATCACGCGCGGTACGTTTGCCATTAAATCAAATTGGAAATTTAAGTAAAATAAGAAAGGCCCAGTCAAGGTTAGAGCAGGAGTTTGAAAGAGAACCCACCCCCGAGGAATTAGCTGAAAGCCTGGAAACAACGGTTGAGAAGATTTCTGACTCATTGAACAACTCCGGCAGGCAGGTATCTGTTGATGCACCTTTTCAGCAGGGAGAAGAAGGTACTTTGCTGGATGTTATGCACAGTAATGACCCTACCACGGATAGCTACCTGATGCACGATTCCCTTGCAATTGAACTTAACCGGTCACTGGCAAAATTAGGGGAACGGGATAGGGAAGTGCTTATATTGTTTTACGGTTTAGGCAATAACAACGCACATACACTGGAAGAAATAGGCGAAAAACTTATACTAACAAGAGAAAGAATACGCCAGATAAAGGATAAAGCGCTCCAAAGAATAAAACATTCTTCAAGAAGCGGCGCCTTACAATCTTATTTATAGTAAATATTGATATTTTGCATTAATAAAGCTTCCAGCAATGGAAGCTTTATTAATTTAGAGCGGTTGTTATTTTTATGAATAATAAAACAACTCCGTTTCCCGTTTACCTCAAGCACTCCTGCTAACATCCATCGCATACTCGTCGTCAAATTCAAAGAATCATCCACCAATCTTTCTCTGTCTTTCCCCCGATCAATAGGCCATGAATTCATCAGGCAAACTGATGAACCGGACTGTGGTTTATTTACTTTTTAATTATTTTTATGATCATCCTTGTTTTTTTTGTAGCGCATTGGTTTTTGTCACTATTCTTTCAAACATTCTTTCAGCACCGTTACGCATCGCACCGCATGTTTACTACAAGTAAAACCTGGGAACGCGTATTTTATTTATTAGCCTATTTTTTTGAAGGCGCTTCTTTTTTAAACCCACGCGCTTATGCAATGATGCACCGGGAACATCATGCATATAGTGACACAGCGCAGGATCCGCATTCTCCTCATTTTTTTACAGATATTTATCAAATGATGAAGGCTACCATCAAAACATTCAGAGACTATCTGCAAAAAACAGAGGATCCGGAAATAAAATTTCCGGGTTACTATCCGGAATGGCCTTTAATTGACCGAATAGGTTCGTCTATACTTTCCAGGTTGCTTTTTGGTGCGGCCTATACCTGTTTTTATATTGGTTTTGCAACGCATTGGTGGATGTTCCTGTTACTACCTGTTCATTTTATGATGGGCCCGATACATGGTGCCATCGTAAACTGGTGCGGGCATAAATATGGTTATACCAATTTTGATAACAAGGATATGTCTAAAAACACTACGCCGTTTGACTTTTTAATGCTGGGAGAATTGTTTCAGAACAATCACCATAGACATCCCAATAGCGCCAACTTTGGAAACAAATGGTTTGAGATAGATCCGGTTTACCCGGTGATGAAATTACTGCACTGGATGCGAATCATTAAACTGAGGAAAGCGTTGTGATAATTCAAAATTCAAAGTTAAAATTCAAAAATCATTTGGTCTCCGCTTTTGAATTTTAACTTTTGAATTAGTGCCCTATACGTTAAACCTGAAATGCATAATATCGCCGTCCTGTACAACATAAGTTTTGCCTTCGATGCTTAGCTTGCCGTTTTCTTTTATTGCGGCTTCAGATCCATTGAATTTTACAAAGTCATCATATTTTGTCACTTCGGCACGGATAAATCCTTTCTCAAAATCGGTATGGATCACGCCGGCAGCCTGTGGTGCTGTAAAGCCTTTTGTAATGGTCCATGCGCGTACTTCCTGTACCCCGGCGGTGAAGTAGGTGGCCAGGTTAAGTAGTTTGTAGGCGGCCTTTATCAGCTTGTTTACGCCCGACTCAGCAAGGCCAAGATCATCCAGAAATAATTGGCGCTCTTCATATGTTTCCAGTTGGGCAATCTCTGATTCTATTTGCGCTGAAATGATCAGCACCTCCGCATTTTCTTCTTTTACCGCAGCTTTAACTTTTTCAACATAAGCATTACCGGTATTTACCGCAGCTTCGTCAACATTGCAAACATACATTACGGGTTTGGCAGTAAGCAGCCAGATATCTGCAATATATTCCTTGTCTTCCTCATCAACCGGCGCTGTACGTGCCGATTTACCCTGAAGCAAATGATTTTTGTAAACAGTTAAAACGTCAAATGTCTTTTTCGCTTCCTTATCACCGCCTGTTTTAGCCATTTTTTCAACCTTCTGAATTTTCTTTTCTATCGAATCAAGGTCTTTTAATTGCAGTTCCGTATCAATGATCTCTTTATCGCGGATAGGATCAACCGAGCCGTCAACGTGGATCACATTATCATTATCAAAACAACGTAAAACGTGTATGATAGCATTAGTTGCCCGTATATTAGCCAAAAACTGGTTGCCCAAGCCTTCGCCTTTACTTGCACCCTTTACCAGACCGGCTATGTCAACAATTTCAATAACGTTAGGCACCACATTTTTAGGATTCACTATTTCAGTGAGTTTGGTTAAACGCTCATCAGGTACAGTAATAACACCCACATTTGGCTCAATAGTACAAAACGGAAAGTTTGCTGCCTGTGCCCTGGCGTTTTATAAGCAATTAAAAAGAGTTGATTTCCCCACGTTTGGCAAACCCACAATACCACATTGTAAACCCATATTTGTCTTTTATAAATTAAATCAGCCCCCGCTAAATCTCTCCCGTCACATGACGGAGAGACTTTCAATAGTTTGTTTTTAAAAGCCCTCCCTTCCGGGGAGGGTTGGGTGGGGCCTGAATTTTGCGCAAAGATAACAGAAAATATTGCCTTATAATTTGAAAAAATAAACGACTTTTTACGGCGTTAACCTGGCAAATAAATTATTTAAGATGTAAACACGAGGTGTTCTTATGGAAGAGATAGTTGA
>JAQNCM010000249.1 GCA_029237615.1 Mucilaginibacter sp. | reverse complement strand
AGATCAACGGGCACAAGTACGAAACCAGTATGTAGGTATTATATTTCAAAATTTCCAATTATTGCCGACTTTAACTGCACTGGAAAATGTGATGGTCCCGCTTGAACTGAGGGGTGAAAAAAACATAAAGGCAAGGTCTCTTGACCTGCTCGATAAAGTGGGCCTTGCCAATCGCGGGCACCACTACCCTGCCCAGCTATCCGGTGGTGAGCAGCAAAGGGTGTCACTCGCAAGGGCTTTCTCCAATGCACCGGCCATATTATTTGCTGACGAACCCACCGGTAACCTGGATGCGGAAACCAGCGAAAAAGTGGTGAAACTCATTTTCGATTTGAATAAAGAAGCAGGAACAACACTTGTACTGGTAACACATGATTTGGACCTTGCAGCAAAAACACAGCGCATCCTCCGTATAAAAGGCGGCAAACTGATAGCTGATGATAAAACTGATAACAGATAGCCGCTGATGGAGACTAATAGAAAAACAAATATCCCCTGGCTTTTTGAAATGGCGTGGCGGGATAGCCGCCGCAACCGCTCAAGGTTATTGTTGTTTATAGCGGCAATCATATTCGGTATCGCAGCTTTGGTGGCCATTTATTCCTTCAGGTATAATTTGCAAAATGATATCAATGCACAGGCGGCTACCTTAATCGGCGCCGACCTTTCGGTAACCGGAAACAAGCCGGCTGCGGCAAGCATAAAACCGTTACTGGATTCGTTGGGAGATAAAAGGTCAGAGGAGCGCAGTTTTGTTTCGATGATCTATTTCCCGAAGAGCAAAGGCACCCGGCTGGTTCAGGTACGCGCCTTGCAGGGAGGTTTCCCTTACTATGGCAGTTTGGAAACTACTCCCATACAAGCCGGGCAAGCATTTAAAAGCGGCCAAATGGCGCTGGTTGATAAGACCCTGGCGCTGCAGTTTAATGCAAAGGTTAACGACTCTATAAAAGTTGGCAATGTTACTTTTTTAATAGCTGGCATATTGAACAAAGCGCCCGGGCAAACCGGGGTATCTTCTGGCATAGCGCCTATTGTTTATATTCCTTTGCAGTATCTGGCACAAACCGGGCTTTCACAAAAAGGCAGCCGCATCAATTATAGTTTTTACTATAAATATAACCGGCCTGTAAATATTGATAAGTTGGTTAAACGCATTGACACCAGGCTGGATAAAGCCGAAATGAATTATGAAACCGTTGAAACCAGGAAGGAAAATACAGGCAGGTCTTTTGGCGATCTAACCCGTTTTTTATCACTGGTTGGTTTTATAGCTTTATTATTGGGTTGCGTTGGTGTGGCCAGTGCCATTCATATTTACATCCGCGAAAAAATTGCATCAATCGCCATAATGCGTTGTATCGGCGTTAAAGCTTCGGAGGCGTTCCTGATCTACCTGATCCAGATCGTGGGTATTGGTATCATCGGATCAATGATCGGGGCATTGTTGGGCACGTCTATTCAGCAAATTTTACCTGCCATAATGAAGGACTTTTTGCCTTTCACCATTTCAACCGATATTTCGTGGCTTTCTATCGGGCAGGGCATTCTTTTAGGTGTGATCATTTCAATCCTGTTCGCATTATTACCCCTCATCTCTATCCGTAACATATCACCTTTAAATACATTAAGAATCTCTTATGAAGACGTTGACCTGATAAGGGACCCGCTGAGGTGGCTTGTTTACCTGCTGATCCTGGTATTTATTATAACTTTTACCTTTTTACAATTAGGCAGCTGGATAGGTAGTATATTTTTTACCATCGGCATTTTGATAGCTTTTATGATCCTGGCTTTTACTGCCTGGTTGTTGATGAAGGTAATGAGAGCTATTATAAAAAGCTCATGGAGTTATTTGTTCCGCCAGGGGTTCGCTAATCTTTACCGTCCAAATAATCAAACTATTATTCTTATTGTATCTATTGGTTTAAGTACCCTATTTGTTTGCACACTTTTCTTTATTCAAAGTATGCTGATGAACCAGGTTAACCTGTCATCAAGCGGGAACCAGGCTAATATGATTTTGTTTGATATCCAAACCAAACAGGAAAAGGCGGTCGCCGCCGCCACAAAACAACAAAGCCTGCCTGTTATTCAACAAGTTCCGATAATAACGGTAAGGCTTGTAAAAATCAAGGGCAAAACAGCTGATGATTTAAAAAAAGATAGTACTATAAAAATTTCACGCCATGCTTTTTCCAACGAATACCGGGTTACCTACAGGGATTCGCTCACACCATCTGAAAAAATAATTGATGGCGAATGGGTTGGAAAGGCCAGTACACGCAAAGAGATTCCAATTTCTATCGAAGAAAATTTCTCCAAAAGAAATAATCTTAAAATAGGCGATGCGTTGGTCTTTAATGTACAGGGCTTAAGCATGCCTACCCGGGTGGCAAGTATAAGGCAGGTTAACTGGAACAAGATCCAAACCAATTTTCAGATCGTTTTTCCGGATGGGATACTGGAAGATGCGCCGCAGTTTCATGTATTGCTCACGCGTGTACCATCTGCAAAGGCATCTGCAAAATTTCAACGGACCATTGTGCGGGCGTTCCCCAATATTTCTATTATAGATTTGGGACTGGTACTAAATGTAATTGACGATCTTTTAGGCAAGATAGGCTATATCATCCGCTTTATGAGCGCCTTTAGCATCATCACCGGCATTGTGGTACTGATTGCATCTGTAAGGATCAGCAAATACCAGCGCATACAGGAAAGTGTTTTATTAAGAACGCTTGGTGCCAGTCGTAAACAGATTTTTGCCATTACTGCATTGGAGTACTTATTTTTAGGTGCACTGTCAGCACTAACAGGTATCATTATTGCGTTTATCAGCAGCTGGCTACTGGCAAAATACAGTTTCCAAATTCCTTTCGTTATTAATGTATTACCGGCTGTATTACTATTTTTTATAATTTCGATATTAACTATTGTGATTGGCCTGCTAAATAGCCGCGGTGTGTTGAATAAACCCCCGTTAGAGGTATTGAGGAGTTCTTAGTTAGTCCAAAGTCTTAAGTAGGACAAAGCTTTTGACCTCAGACTTAAGGCTACAGACTTTGAACTTAAAAATTATGTATAAATTAAAAATATCTTACATAGCAATCATATTACTGCTATTTACCGCCTGCGGAAACAAAAAGACCGGAACGGCGAGCGAAGCATCAACAAATCGTCCTGCGGATACATCCGCTACCCAAACGGTGCTTTTTTTTGGTGACAGCCTGACCGCAGGATATGGGCTTGATGATCCAAATGAAGCTTTCCCCGGAGTTGTGCAAAATAAAATTGACGAGGCAAAACTACACTATAAAGTGATTAATGCGGGCGTTAGCGGCGAGACTTCGGCTGGCGGAAAAGCAAGGATAAACTGGATTTTAAAGCAGCCTGTTGATGTTTTTGTACTGGAGCTGGGCGCTAACGATGGGCTTCGTGGGATACCGATCTCTGAAACCGTTAAAAACCTGCAGGATATCATCGATGCTGTAAAATCTAAATACCCGCATGCCAGGCTGATGATACTTGGAATGCAGGTGCCACCTAATATGGGTGGTGTGTATGCTTACAGCTTTAAAGCGATGTTCCCCGAGCTGGCTGCAAAAAATAATATGGCATTGGTTCCATTTCTGTTGCAGGGAGTTGGCGGCGTATCGTCATTGAACCAAAAGGATGGTATACATCCAACTGCCGAAGGTGCTAAAATTGTGGGCAACAATGTTTGGAAGGTGTTGCAGGGTGTATTGCTGAGTAAAAATTAAAAACTGCATAAAAATCTTCTGTACATAAATTAGGATTGCTATTTTCGCAAAAAAGAAAACATGGCAACTACAAAACTTACGATAAACAACAACGGTTCAGTAAAGGTAGACGGTGATTTTGAGATAGTAGATATGGAAGGCAACGCTTACGGTTTACAGGGAAGAACGGTGCTTTCGATTTGCCGTTGCGGTATGTCGGCAAATAAACCGTTTTGTGATGGCTCACATAAAGGCCACTTTGAACATGAAGCGAAGGCATTTGACCTACCTCCAAAAAAAGTTTAAACGCGGGTTATCTGATTTCATCAATCACATAAATAATTAAAGCTGTGATAGAAAAAGTGAATGGCATCGAACTCAACTATAAGGTTACCGGGAATGGTGAGCCTATTGTTTTGATCCACGGGCATCCGTTTGACCATACCATGTGGTTTCCCCAGGTAAAGGCCTTTTCTGGTTCCTATAAGGTTATTACGCCCGATCTGAGGGGTTATGGCCAAAGTGGCCTACCCAAATCCTCCAAAACAACATTTGAAGATTATGCTACAGATGTAGTGCGGCTAATGGATTTTTTGGAGATTCACAGCTTTCACCTGGCAGGCTTATCAATGGGGGGGCAAATAATTATGGAAATATTCCGCCAGGCACCGGGGAGAATAAAGTCTTTAACATTTGCAGATACTTTTGCGGGGCCAGATACTACCGAGGTTAAACAAGGGCGCTATGATACAGCTGACCGATTAGAAAAAGAGGGAATGGATGCTTATGCTGAGGAAGTTATTTATAAAATGATAAAACCGGAGCACGTAACTTCTATGCCGGAGATTGCAGGACATGTAATAAAAATGATGAAAGAAACATCACCTTTAGCGGCAGCCACTGCATTAAGAGCCAGGGCCGAAAGGATAAATTATTTAGAAGAGGTGCTGCCTGAAATTAATATACCAACCCTGGTAATCGTTGGCCGCGAAGATGAATTTACACCCGTTGCAAAAGCGGAAGAATTAAAAGAAAATCTTAAAAACTGCAAACTGGTTATTATTGAGGATGCCGGCCACATGCCTAATTTTGAACATCCAGGGGAGTTTAACAAAGTTGTACTGGATTTTTTGAAAAGTATTAATTCACATAGCGGCCTTAACTAATTCGAGGGCTTTAATTGTATCACTATACAATTGGTCATAAAGCCGTTCGTTCAGTATCTCTTTGCTGATAAGCTTACTTCCCATGCCTAACGCACAAGCCCCCGCATGAAACCATCCGCTTATATTTTTTGTATTTAACTCAACACCACCGGTTGGCATAAAAAGCTGCCCTGGAAATACCTCTTTTACCGAACTTATAAATGCCGGTCCTACAATATTAGCCGGAAATATCTTAATTATTTCTGCGCCGTTCTTTTGGGCCGAATATATTTCTGTAGGCGTCAAGCAGCCTGGGATCCACAATAACTTATGTTTATGGGCAGCCTTCGCTACCTCAGCATTAGTGGTGGGTGCCACGATAAAATCAGTACCGGCATCAATAAATGCTTCGGCTTCCGAAATATTTTTAATGGTACCCGAACCAAGAAACAAATCCGGCATCTCTTTTTGCTGCGCCTTTTTTATTATTTTAAAATTATCTAATGCCGGCTTAGCGCGGTTAGTGTATTCCATTACCCTCACTCCTGCTTTATACAGCGTACGGATTATTTGAAGACTTACCTCGGCATCTTCATAAAAAAACAAGGGCAACATACCTTGTGTTAGTATGCTGTTTACTACGGCTTTTTTGATTTTCATTTTATAGTATTTTTAATTTCTGCAACCGTTTTGGTGGTTGCATCGCCTTTTATGAATAATTTATCAAATGCTGCTGCGGTAGCAAACTCCAATGTCTCCTGTGGTTCAAGGTTATTATAAAAACCATAGATAAGGCCCGCCATGAAACAATCACCGCTGCCTACCTTATCAATAACCTGTGCTGTTTCGTATTGATTCGAATTATAAAAATGACTACCATTATACAAAGTTGTATAATATTTTATATCATTTGTAGCATCAAACCTAAAAGTATTTGCCACAGCCTTACATTTAGGGTATTTTTCTATTATTTGTTGTGATGTTTTTAATGCTTCTTTCAAATAAATACTTTTCAGCCCCGATTCATGAATATCCGGTACTACCTCAACTCCAAGCATCATTTCAGCCGCCCAGATATTTCCCATTACAAGATCGCAATATTTTACCAATTCAGGCATTATTTCCGTAGGTGATTTACCATATTGCCATAATTTGGAGCGGTAATTCATATCCACAGATATAGTAATGTTTTTTTTCGATGCAGCTTCCAATGCCTCTTTGCAAACATCGGCTACATTCTGGCTTATTGCCGGGCATATCGCGGTAAAATGAAACCAGCTTACACCGTCCAGTATCCTATCCCAATCAATCACCCCGGGTTTTAAACCTGCGAATGCGGAATTTGCGCGATCATATATCAATGCATCGTGCTTAACGTCCTTTCCCCGCGTAAGGTAAAATACACCCATCCTATCCCCCGAATAAGCTATTGCAGAAGTATCAATACCTTTACCCTTAAGCGATTCAGTTATTTGTTCTGTTAGCCAGTTATCCGGCAAGGCGGTAAAATATTTTGAAGGTAATCCCCATAAAGCCAGTGCTGTAGCTACATTTAATTCGGCGCCAACTATGTAAAATGGCAACTGATTGTTGTTTATCCATTCGCCGTCAGCGTCAGGGCAAAACCTGAGTAGCAATTCACCAAAGCTTAATATTTTTCCTTGATGAGTTTGGTTTATTAAAATTTCGCTCATTTTACCTTGTCAAAATCAAAATACTTTTTTGCATTGTAATAGCAAATATCCTGGATAATCTTCCCGGTCCATATCATGTCATTTGGCAGCTCTCCATTTTCAATGTCATTACCAAAAAGGTTACACAATATACGACGGAAATATTCATGCCGCGGATACGACAAAAAGCTGCGCGAATCGGTAAGCATACCTACCATCCGGCTCAACAGCCCGATATTTGATAATGCATTTAGTTGTTTGGTCATGCCATCCTTTTGATCAAGAAACCACCATGCCGAGCCAAATTGCATTTTGCCTGCCACCGAGCCATCATTAAAATTTCCTGCCATGGTTGCCATCATTTCATTGTCCGATGGATTAAGGTTATAGAGAATGGTTTTGGTAAGATTATTCCCTGACTCCAGCCTGTCCAGAAATTTTGATAATGTTTTCGCCTGAGTAAAATCGCCCATCGAATCATAACCGGTATTAGGCCCCGACTCTTTTAATGCACGGGTATTATTATCTCGTAAAGCACCTACGTGATATTGCTGAACCCAGCTTTTCTCGTGGTCCCAAACTGCAAAATGATACAGCATTGCCGACTTGAATTTTAATATTTCATCGGTTAACAATGCTTCTTCCTTCCTTATTTTTTTAAAGATTAAACCTACTTCCTGTTCTGTATAATTTCCGGCATATAAATATTCCAGCCCATGGTCAGACAGGCAGCTGCCATTTGCCGAAAAATAATCATGGCGCTTCTTCAAAGCATCCAGGTAACTATCAAAAGCATTAATGGTCGTACCTGCTATTCCTTCCAGTCGGGTGATATAGGCATTTAAAGCCTTTACATTATCGGCATTCATAGCATTATCCGGCCGGAACGCGGGCAAAACCTTTACGCTATAACTGTCGTGTTTAATTTTTTGATGATATGACAGATCATCCAGCGGATCATCAGTAGTGCAAACCACTTCCACATTCATCTTTTTGATTAGGTTTCTTACACTATACTCCGGCGACTGCAACTTTTCGTTACACTCATCATATATTTTTTCTGCTGTTGCGGGCGACAGCAGTTCGTGTATATTAAAATAGCGTTGCAATTCAAGATGCGTCCAATGATACAAGGGGTTACGAAGCGTATAAGGAACGGTTTCAGCCCAGGCTTCAAACTTTTCACGGTCACTTTTATTGCCCGTTATAAAGGCCTCATTTACGCCGTTTGCACGCATAGCGCGCCATTTATAATGATCGCCCAAAAGCCAAACTTGAGTAAGGTTGTCAAAATTAATATCCTCAGCAATTTCGTTGGGCGGCAAATGGCAATGGTAATCTATTATCGGTAAACCGGCAGCATACTCAAAGTATAATTGCCGGGCTGTTTTTGTTTCGAGTAAAAAATCCTCTTCTAAAAAGCTCTTCATTACGATTATGCTGTGTAAGTAAGCAGTACCATTATTTGAACATATATATTTTGTGAGCAATATACTTTTATCTTACCTATTGGTCAAATTAACAGGTTAAATGAGTGGCATATGTTACATAACAAATGTAAAAAGGTTATAAACAAAAAAAGAGTTCAAAACGAACTCCTTTTTTGTTGCATAGGTAGATGTATAACGGTCAGGCAGCTTTTTTAACCTGAGCTTGTTTATTTTCCTGCATCGCTTTAAAACGTTCAATATCTTGTTTTAATATTGCTTTTAATTCTAAATCAATTGCTTTTATTAATACGCTGGTGTTGGTTGAAGTCTTCATATGCTAATGTTTTAGTAGTATTTAATGTTTTAGTTGTTTAGCTCAATGCCAACACTGTGCCATAATTCTATAAAAACCTGCAAAAACTACAACTTTATCATCCGAAAACTTCACTTTAATGCTTTGCTATTCAATCAGCAAAAAAAATATATGGCCGGGTATACAATATTGTTTAGAAAAATATGCAAACCGGATACAGTTCGATTCATTAAAAGAGTTTTTCGGGCGGCGGGGTGATCCCTTTTAAACGCAGGTAAATGGTAGTTTGCCCGCGATGATGGGTTTGATGCTCAAATGCCTTACCGAATGCAGCTGATTTTGATACAGTGTGTCCTTGTAATGTGACAGTTTCCTCCATTTGTGCAGGGGTCATGTCTTTCAATGTGTTGATCACAAAATCATAGCTATCCATCACCGCTTTGGTAGTTTCTTCTTTTGTTGGAGGGATGGTCTTTTCGGCCGACTTCCCCAGCGGATTTGGTTTACCAGTTGCCGTAGCAACGATGAAATAATTCCCATCGGCAAGATGTAGCATTTGCTGCGCGAAGGACCGGATCTCAGCAGTCGGTTTAAAACCATAGCCATCAGCCGGCATGGCGTCCAGATATTCTTTGGTGTAACCTTTGGCTCGCTGCCATTCTTCAACCATTTGCGCTTTGGTGAATTGCGCATAAACAGAGGTGCAGGCAAATGTTACCAGCACGGTAAGTAACAAGGCTAATCGTTTCATAATTTGGTTATTTATTGGTTAAAAATAATTGTAACCAAAAATAACTAAACTGCAACAGCTTTCATATGCTTTGGCACTTTTCTTTCGGCTAAATGAAGGACGATCAACAAAAATAAACCAACCGCAAAAAAACAATCCAGCGCCAACGCTGAATCCCGCATTTCATGCGTCCAGGCTTCTACCTCAGCAAAACAGAATAAGCCAACCACAATAGATGACTTTTCGGTCACATCGTAAAAGCTGAAGAATGAGGCTGTATCCGGAATGCCTTCGGGCAGGTATTTTGAGTAGGTTGAACGGGATAAAGACTGTACGCCGCCCATTACCAGGCCAACGCCAAAGGCAGCAAAATAAAATTGTGTTTGGTTAGCAATAAAATACATAAGACAGCCTAATATTGTCCAGATAGTTACCAGCCCAATCAATGTTCTTACATTGCCATACTTAGCTGATGATTTGGAAGTGATCCAAGCCCCTATTATCGCTACCACCTGGATAATCAAGATAATACTGATCAGATCATCATCTTTCATATGGAGCTCTTTGGCAGCAAAGTTCGCGGCAACGAGCATGATAGTTTGAACACCTACTGAATAGAAAAAGAAGGCTGAAAGAAAACGCTTCAGCAAAGGCATTTTCTTTATTTTACCAAATACCTTGGCAAGTTCTTTAAATCCACCCGTTAATACGTTGTATTTGTGTGACCCGGCATTGGGCTCGCCCTTCGGAAGCATTATAAAAGGAATAACCGAAAAACCGATCCACCAGGCAAAAACTATAAGGAATGATATACGGGCAGGCAGGTCTTCGCTGGTAATGCCAAAAAGAGCCGGCTTTAAAACCACTACAAAACAGGCTAACTGCACAACAATGCTGCCTACAAAACCATAAATAAACCCTTTTGCACTTACCGCATCCTGCTGATCTACCGTAGCAATTTGGGGCAGGTAAGAATTATAAAATACAAACCCGCCACAATAGCCTACCGATGCCAGACCATAAAAAATTAAAGGAAGCTCCAGGCTGCTGCCGGGTTTAAAGAAAAATAAACCTGCACATGCTAAAGCGCCCATCCAGGTAAAAAATTGCAGGTAACGTTTCTTGTTCCCCCTGTAGTCAGCAATAGATGTTAAAATGGGAAGCATCACCACTATAATTAAATAGGACAAAGCCAATATATTATTTTGCAATACCGTATTTACATATTTATGCCCAAAAAAAGTAACGGTATCATCATGGGTTTTCTGGTTGGTGGTGTAATAGACATAATATGCCGGAAATATGGTGGAGGTGATCACCATATTGTAAGATTGATTGGCCCAGTCGAACATGCACCATGCCCAAATTGTTTTTTTATTGTTTTTTGCTTCCATACAGGCTCTAAAAATATATAAAATTTAGAGTTTACAAAATACATTGATGGAAGAGAATAAAATAACAGGGCAAGTTTATATGAAATGGTAATTTATTGCTCATATGGATTGGCTGCTATTAAAATAATTATTGGGATCCCAACGCTGCTTGGTGGCTTTAAGACGCGCAAGGTTGGCGCCAAAATATAACTTTAAAGCGATCTCCTTATCGTTATCCGGACC
>JAQNCM010000116.1 GCA_029237615.1 Mucilaginibacter sp. | reverse complement strand
ATTTGGTACTAAAAAGGTAAATGTTTCTCCAACAGTTTGGCTGTATTCATAAGCATAATCTTTAGTAAGACCATTGCTTGGTTCTTTGGTATGCTGGGTTAAATTAGACTGGCCACGAATAGTGTCTTTACCGTAATCGTAAGTGCTCCACAATAATGAAGCGTTCACAACGATAGCCAGGAGTGTGGCGACAGCAATAAATCCCAGTGATTTTATAAACGCAGCAGTGGTTTTATTTTTAACGGCTCTGTATAGTTCAAATCCAATAAATATCAAAATAACTATAAGCAAATAGTAAGTCATTTGAATATGATTCGCACGGATCTCCATTGACAAAAATAAGGCCATTAACGAACCCCCCAACCAATAATTACCCCTTAAGATCAGAATGATACTCGCAAGGATTGGCGCAAAGAAACATATGGCAAAAGCCTGGTTGGAGTGTCCGGCCGCAAGCAGTACAATGTTGTAGGTTGAAAAAGTAAACGCAATAGCGCCGGCCGCTGCCAGCCATGGATTGAGTTTTAAAACGCTAAACAAAAAATAAGCTCCAAAAAATAAGATAAATGCCAGGTAAATAGGATTTGGAAACATACTCGTAACGCCATTTACAATCCAGGTAGTTAAGTTGTTAGGGTAGGGAGCCCATATCTGGAATGTAGGCATACCACCGTAGATCTGATTGGTCCATAAGATTGTGGTATCTTTTGCTTTATAGTCATTAATTTCTTTTTGGGTTGACTGCGCACCGAGTACGTCGCCTTGCCCTAAAGTTTTACCCTGAAAAGCAGGGGTGAAATATAAAAAGCAAACTACCAAAAAAATTGCGGCAACCAAAAAGTGAATGCTATTGCGTTTGAACCAGTTATTCATCTAAAGTTTTATTTAGGGGATAATATATTCTTCAAAAATAGAAATTAGAATGAGAATTGGAATTATAAGTTTTATTATTAAGGTTAAATGTGGATTGAGTTGGATTAGGTCGATTTAGTTGATAAATACAACGACATAACAATCACTTTCGATAAGACTAAACTTATGCACTGCAGTCAGCTTAGCAAGCCTTTCAGTCTTGCCCTTTGAAAAGGAAAAACATTACAATCAGCACCGCCAGGCTTATGCAATAAGAAATTATGGTGATACGGGTAAATTCTTCGCGGTTTTTACGGATGGTGAAATAATTGTAAACAGCTAATAAACCTATCACCACCCAAAAAAACCAGTTGATATGGTTGCGGTTTGTAAACAGTGTAAGATCTATGGCAACAACAATAAAGTTGGCTATCATCAGAAGAGTAGATTCCGGTGTATTATTGTGTCTCCTGCGACGCTTAAATACTTCTTCTGGTATCATCATGGCTGATAACTATTTTATTTCCTCATAATCTATAAATTCGCCTTCAGAATCAGGAATAGTGCCTTTTTTTTGATCCGGAATATGGTCTACTTTTATCTTTGCAGATGAAGTATTGCGGGTATAGTTTTGTTGCTGGTTTTGCTGCTGCTGTGCCTTGTTAATTACGCCTTGAAAAAGCATAGGCAAAAATATGCGCACTAAGCTGCGCACAATATATAAAACTAAGATCGCAGTGATCAGGAAACTAAGAAACTCTGGCATGTTTTATAAATTAAACTCACAAATATAAATAATATAACGGCAAAATTGTTTAGTTATGATCTTGCTTTATTTTTTGACGCATCCTTGATCGTGTTTGTTACAAGAGTCAATTTGAAAATGTCGACGGCTGATCAAATTTTCATATCAACACATCCCCACATCTGCACACTTGCACATCCGCACATCCCCACATCAAAACTTCTCCTCCATCATTTTCTCAAGCGCAAACATTTCATCGCGCAGTTTAGCGGCTAACAAAAAGTCCATATTTTTTGCCGCGGCAAGCATCTCTTTTTTAGTGTTTTCTATTGATTTTTTAAGATCCGGCTTGGTCATATACTGAACAATGGGGTCAGCGGCGAGCGAGGCCATATCCGTTTCAACATAGGCTTTTTGAATGCCGCCTTTAAAATCAACAACCGAAGTTTGTTCAATAATTTCACTCCGTGTTTTTCCAACCGTTGTGGGCGTAATGCCATGCTCTGTATTGTATATGATCTGGATATCACGGCGGCGGTTGGTCTCATCCATCGTTATCTGCATCGAGTTGGTTATTTTATCTGCATACATAATTACCCGGCCTCTGTCATTTCGGGCCGCACGGCCAATTGTTTGTATCAGCGACCGTTCCGAACGCAGAAAACCCTCCTTATCAGCGTCCAAAATTGCAACCAACGATACCTCCGGCAAATCCAGCCCTTCGCGTAGCAGATTAATGCCTATCAGTACATCAAACTCCCCCAAACGTAAACCTCTTAATATTTCAACCCTTTCCAGGGTTTTAACCTCCGAGTGAATATAACGGCATTTGATACCCAGCCTGTCCATATATTTAGCAAGCTCTTCGGCCATGCGCTTTGTTAGCGTGGTTACCAGTACACGGTCGCCCATTTTTATGGTTTTATCTACCTCATCCAACAGGTCATCAACCTGGTTAATTACAGGCCTTATATCAATAACCGGATCAAGCAGCCCGGTAGGCCGTATCACCTGCTCAACTACTACACCGCCTGATTTTTCCAGCTCAAAATCGCCTGGCGTAGCGCTCACATAAATAGTTTGCGGTGCCAGCCTTTCAAATTCCTGGAAATTAAGTGGCCGGTTATCCAGCGCCGCGGGCAGCCGGAAGCCATATTCAACCAGCGATATTTTGCGTGAGCGGTCACCGCCGTACATGGCCCTGATCTGTGGTACTGTAACATGGCTCTCATCAATTACCATCAGGTAATCATCCGGGAAGTAGTCCAGCAAACAAAACGGACGTGCGCCCGGCTGCCGGCCGTCAAAAAACCTCGAATAATTCTCAATTCCGGAGCAATAGCCAAGTTCGCGAATCATTTCGAGATCATAATTAACCCTTTCTTCTAATCGTTTCGCTTCAAGGAAGCGGCCATCACCAATAAATTGTTTTTTTCGTGTCTCCAGTTCTTCCTGTATAGCCCAGATGGATTGCGTGAATCTTTCACGCGGGGCAACATATAAATTGGCAGGGAACAATACCATATGCGTCATCTTCTCCATGGTTTTTCCCGTGGAAACATCAAAAGTGCTTAGTTCTTCAATGTCATCGCCAAAAAATGATATGCGGTAAGCATGGTCCATGTATGCAGGAAAAATATCAACTACGTCTCCCTTTACCCTGAAGGTGCCTCTTTTAAAATCAGCGGTGGTACGTGAGTAGAGGATCTCGACCAGGCGATGCAAAAACGCATTGCGGCTTATGCGCGTACCTACGGCAAAACGAAAAACGGAATCTTTAAAATCCTCCGGGTTACCCATACCATATATGCAGGAGATGGACGAAACCACGATCACATCACGTCGGCCCGACATCAGTGCCGATGTGGTACGCAGCCTCAGCTTTTCAATTTCTTCATTTATCTGCAGGTCTTTTTCAATATAGGTATTGGTGGTGGGTATAAAAGCCTCAGGTTGATAATAATCGTAATACGAAACAAAGTAATTTACCGCATTATCCGGAAAAAACTGCTTGAACTCACCATACAGCTGTGCTGCAAGGGTTTTATTGTGACTTAATATTAATGTAGGCTTTTGCGTTTGGGCAATAACGTTGGCTATGGTAAATGTTTTTCCTGAGCCGGTTACGCCCAGCAGTGTTTGAAACGGATCGCTATTATTTACACCTTCAACCAATTGTCTTATAGCTTCGGGCTGGTCGCCTGTGGGTTGATATTGAGACGTAATGTTAAAATTCATAGATATACAAAAATAAGGATTTACAGAGATCAGCTGTTAGTTAATTAAAGTAAATTGTTTTTAAGAATTTCCTAACAACATTGGTACTGTTGATGCTCCGGGAGGCTACCTGTTTGTAGAAATATTATCCGCAATAATTTTGCCCGGTCTGGGCTACCCTTTTTCGAATTGATATCTCAATAGCTATGTCAACTTTATGAAATTACGTTTAATCAGCTTCTATAATTGTTTACCTTTGCGCTCCAACAAATTACAAATTTATGCAATACAATGTTATCGTTATCGGTTCTGGTCCTGGCGGCTATGTTGCCGCTATACGTTGTGCCCAACTTGGTTTAAAAACTGCAATTATCGAAAAATATAACACATTAGGGGGTACCTGCCTTAATGTAGGCTGCATTCCTTCAAAGGCGCTGCTTGACTCTTCAGAACATTATCATAACGCAGCCCATGCATTTACTGATCACGGGATCAAACTTGATAACCTGAAAGTTGATTTCGGCCAGATGATAAAAAGAAAGCAGGAAGTTGTTAATGCAAACACCAGCGGCATTGCTTACCTGATGAAAAAGAATAAGATTGATACGCATTATGGCGTAGGATCATTTAAAGATAAAAACACGATCACCATCAAAAAGAACGATGGTACGGAACTGGAGATCACTGGTGAAAATATAATCATCGCTACCGGGTCAAAGCCGTCCGCCTTGCCTTTTCTCAAAATAGATAAAAAAAGAATCATTACCTCAACGGAAGCTTTAACCCTTAACGAAATACCTAAACACCTTGTGTTAATAGGCGGAGGCGTTATTGGCCTGGAACTTGGTTCGGTATATGCCCGTTTGGGCGCCAAAGTTTCGGTAATAGAGTTTATGGATTCTATTATCCCAACCATGGATAAATCCCTGGGTAAGGAATTGCAAAAAGTATTGCAAAAACTAGGAATGGAATTTTACCTGGGTCATAAAGTTACCGGCGCAACGGTAAAAGGAAAGGAAGTTAGCGTAACTTTTGATGATCCTAAAGGAGAAAAGAAAGAATTAAAAGGTGATTATTGCCTGGTAGCTGTTGGGCGTATTGCATATACGGATGGATTGGGGCTGGATAAAATTGGGATAACCGTTGAAGAGCGCGGACGAAAAATTGCCGTTGATGAACACCTGGAAACCAAGGTCAAAGGCGTATATGCTATCGGCGATGTAATTAGCGGCGCTATGCTTGCGCACAAAGCCGAAGATGAGGGCACCCTGGTGGCCGAAATTATTGCCGGGCAAAAACCTCACATAAATTATAACCTGATCCCTGGAGTGGTTTATACCTGGCCGGAGGTTGCTGCGGTTGGACAAACCGAAGAGCAGTTAAAAGAAAAAAACATAAAATATAAAAGTGGGTCTTTCCCTTTTAAAGCCAGTGGACGGGCACGCGCCAGCGGCGACCTGGATGGTTTTGTAAAAGTGCTGGCCGATGCCACTACCGATGAAATACTAGGCGTGCACATGATTGGCCCGCGTGCGGCTGATATGATAGCCGAAGCTGTCGCTGCGATGGAATACCGTGCGTCTGCCGAAGATGTATCACGGATGAGCCATGCGCACCCTACCTATACCGAGGCGATGCGTGAAGCCTGCCTGGCGGCAACAGGCAACCGGGCAATTCATATTTAATTTAAAATTAAATAAGTCTCTTTCTTTTTAATTAAAATGATGATTATTTTCGTCTGGCGTTCTTTCATTTAAGAACGCCGGACGAAAAATGCGCAGGTAATTAAATAGTTCAATTTTTCGCATATTTTTAAATAAATTTGGAAATATCGTACTGTTTAGTATATCTTTATTCGGTATTTCTAATAAAGACAACAGTTGATATACATTTTAACTGCTCTTAATCTATAATTAACAGTGAATGCATTTATGGTGCGTTTGTTGTATATTTAAAGGGTTAGATGATATTATTGATGATAAAGCAGGGCCACAGTTATTTAAAAGACTATGGCCAATCGTTTGTTATTAACAATATTTTTCGCATTTGGAGTTTCAATCCATGCATTTGCCGCCTTTCTTACTTTTGACTGGAATGGTTCTAGTACCAACTGGGCTTCATCAGGTTCATGGAATGAAACCGGTGGAACCGGTGATTATCCGGGATCTGGCAGCAGAACTACCGATATAGTTAGATTTGGAGTCACGGGTTCGTCTTACTCAAGGATGCCCGTTTTAACTGCATCGTTAACAGTCGCTTCAATTGAATTTGGTGGTACTATCGTAAGTTCCGGAACCAAGTTAACTGTTAATACCAACACCTTAACTGTTGGCAGCATCACGCAGGATATGAATACACTTAATAACAGCGGTACTTTTGATTATCTGCAGGGTACCGGTACAATAACTTGTACCGGTAATATTAATGTTGGCGCAGGTACATCTTCAAGCGGTAACAATAACTATATGCTTTCTGATATAGCAACCCTTAATGTTTTAGGAAACGTAAATATTGTAGCAAACGTAAATTTGCAAAACGGGAGCGGCTTCAGGTTAGAGGCCGGAAACATGTATTTGAGCGGAATAATCTCATTTACAACAAATAGTCGGGTCACTGCTTCAAATGCTTGTTATTTTACTATAAATACAATAACACAGGCAACGCCCCAGGTAGCTACCACCCCTTACTTGTACTTTTTAAATGCAAGCCCTATAGGTACAATTCCTACTCCGTATGCTTCAGTAAATCTTTACGGTGATCATGGCGGCACCGGCACAGTTACTTATACAGCAGCAGACCCTCAAATTACAACTACTTCAACTCCGGGCTTCGGATCTGGCGGAGCTAACATTGATACTTCAAAGGCAAGTTATGATAATCTTGTTATCCAGGCCACAGGTATTGCGAAAATTGGAGGCAGCACGGTAGGCGCTTTAAAGGTAGCAGGTGATTTTAATACTAATAGCCCTGTTACATTTAGTCCGGCTGGGGCAAGTGCAACCAATACATCGGTTGGCGGTAACTGGAATAATACTTCTACGGTTACCGGCGGTGTTGGTAGTACAGCTATTATAGGTAACATTACAAACTCAGGGGCTATGACCCTATCGTCCGGAATTTTGCAGGTTGGTGGCAATGTGTCCAACAGTTCCACTATTGCGGCGGGGACAGGAAGCATCACTATTGATGGTAGTTTGTCTAATACCAATACCTTGACACTTTCTTCGGGAGCTTTAAAAGTTGCCGGAAACTATACAAACTCCGCAACATTTACAGCTGGTTCTGGAACTGTCTATTTTAACGGGGCCTTGGCCCAGTCATTAGCAGATAACAGTACCAGCGGTACAACCTTTAATAATGTTGATTTTAGCGGAGGCGGCACAAAAACGTTGTCAGGCACAGGAAGCTTTGCAGTATCAACTATAGGCGTGCTCACCATGCAGGCCAGCAATATTTTACAAACAGGCGGTATACTTACACTAAACTCGGCAAGCACAGGTTCTGCAACGGTGGCCGCAATACCATCAAATTCAAGCATTACCGGCAATGTTAACGTACAGCGGTATATCAGCGGCGGCAGTAATTCTTACCGCGGTTATCGTTTTTTATCTTCTGCAATTTATACAGTAAAATCAGGGTCGAATTATTATTATGATCTGAGCTATTTACCAAATTTTGCCCCGGTAACAGGTAGCCTTGCAAGCGGCGGCGTAACTAAAACAGGTAACCCTACTATATATTTATATAGAGATGATGAAGCATTTACCAATAAAACATTCAATACCGGGAATTTCAGAGGAGTTAATAAAATAAATAACAACCCGCTTTATCAAGTTGGTGTTGATTACGACGGAACTTTTGCTTTACATGCAGGTACCGGTTTTCTATTTTTCTACCGTGGCAATTTAACAAATATAAGTACAAAGTATTTATCAACCACTGTTGCCGAGGCGAATGTGTTTGTATCAACAGGGGTACTCAATCAACAGGCGGTAACTGTCACAAATTGGGTAACAGGCTTAACAACACTTCAATTTTCTGCTGTACCGGGTAATACGGGCTATTCAGGTTATAATTTGGTTGGTAACCCGTATGCCAGTTCTATTGATTGGAATACA
>JAQNCM010000226.1 GCA_029237615.1 Mucilaginibacter sp. | reverse complement strand
CTTCGACAGATGTGTTTTTTAAAGCGCGCCAGTGTGTAATTACTGCCTTTAACAGCGATAGCCCTTCTTCCATTTCCGTTTCTTCTAAAACAATATGTAACGGAACAGGCTCATCTACCGGCAGGCTGCATAATATTTTTTCAAAAACCAGTGAATATTCCGGCATCGTGGTTTGCCCATGGCTTAAAAATTTCAATAAGTGAACAGCCCTGTGTGCTGATTCAGGATTTTTCCAGCCATCTCCATCCAATAAATTCAACTCTTTAAAAAATGACCTCAGGAATGGTGCCAGCAAAACTACACCTGCATTTTTCACATTATATTTTTCAACGGCGTTTTCTGTTTCAGCTTCTGCGAATATTTCCTTTACGGAATAAGTTTTATTTTCTTGTCTGACTTCTATTGCTGTCTCCTGATTTAACGGTACTGTATGGACAATGTTTATAAACTCCAGATTTGCTTCGGCCCGAAGTTTTCTGTCCTTATTCAAAATAGCATCGATATGTGCCTTAAATATTTGTGCTAAAACTTTATCGTTATTAAAGCCCGAATAAATAGCCGATGCATTTTCAATCAGCAAATCATTTATTTTCGAAAAAACCATTTGCAATTCGTCACTTTTTAATCCGGGTATTTTTTCAGAAAGCTTGGCTACCCAGTTAATGAATACTTCTTTTGCTTTTTGAATATCCGCTGATAAACCGATAACCAGTTCCTTTGAGCGGTCATTAAGCTGCCACAATACCCGCTTCCAAATATTTGTTTTAAAACGGTGACTGTAAAAGAAAGAGCCAAACGTATTTGCCTGGTTCAAGAATACATCCTGGCATATTTCATCAATATCAATTGTGGTTTCATCAGCAAACCAAGGCAGTGTGCCGTTTGTTAAAAAATATAAAAGTATTTCGGTATTTGATACCTGGCGGGAAACCTGCCGTTTGGCAGGGGCTATTTTTGAAAGTTTATCAGCCAGTTCCTGTTGCAGCTTTATGTCTAATACCTTTCTAAATTCGGTATCAAAGGTATGCCGGCTGAATGAGCCAAGGTCCAGTTCAAGCTTGTCTATTTTTATCGATTCATTTTCACTTACATAAGCAGAGCAAACAGTATCAATAATTTCGGCAATTTGTAATTGAAAGGTTTGCGCAAAGTTTTGGCGTAAATTAAAGGACATATCCTCATCCGGACATGTAACTTCCAATTGTACGCTGTTAACTATGTGTGTCATTTACCTATCTTTTAGCTGGTGCAGCATTTTCATGATTGCAATCGTCGGGACATACCCCGCATGGCATTAGTGTGTTAATAATATCAACCAATGGGTTTACTATCCCATAGTCAGGCACCTCAGTTTGGGCCATTTCAGTAAGCCAATTGCTGTATGCTCTTTCAAAGCGCTGCATTTCTTCAATGCCTATCCACATTACCCTGGTTTGTATGTGTGCCGGTGATTCTGCTACAATAGTTGTTTCCACCAGGTTCCTGAAAGCCGGGTTACGCAGCCGTTTTGGCCAGCATGGCAGCACAATGGTGGTCTTAAATGAATAAGGATCAGCATTCCCGTCACATGGTTGGGCGTTACAATATAAATCCAGCTCATATCCAAAATATTGCATTATGCTGCTGATCTCATTATCAAGGTCGTATGGGTCTGCTGCGGCAATTTTGCTATCTGTATTTTTATTGAATATATAAACGCTTTGGGCAAGCACAACCCCTTTATGCCCCAAAATAGTGTAGCCATACTTCGCCGGAGTTTGCTGATCGTGCGAAATTATATAGTTTACCCGCTCCGATCCATATTCAACAAGGTCATTAATGCGTTGTACCAGGTCTTCATACTTCCTGAATTTCAGCGGTACCGGGTTGTCGTCACCCGGCGTAACTTTCTGAAAAAGTACAGATTCTTCATATACCAGGTCAGACCCATGTTTCAGCCTCAAATATTGAAGTATCCATGGCATTTGGTCGTAGCATTTTTGAGCCGGTATCCTCGATATCTTTTTGCGATAAGGCGGGTCGGTAATACCCTCATCCTGACTCAAGTTCAGATCGCATTCATCCAGGCAAATATTTAAACAACTTACCGGTTCATCCATATTGTTTTCGTCCAATACCTCGTCCAGTTTTGGCCGCAACAAAATATGTTCAACCAGGTGCATGCCTTCATTATTATTTATGTGCACCATTATTTGCTGAAGTTTTTTAAAAGCATTGTCACGGTCTCCCTTCTTTACAAAAGGTTCGCTGCTGCCTAGTAAAACAGCAGTTGCGGGATCGGTGCTGTCATATAGCTCAAACCAGAATTTGCCAATTAACCCCGCTGCCCTGCGGCTTCGTGCTTTTAATTCATCACTGAACTTAAAATAAATCGGATCGTCAGCGTGTTCAAGTATATCTTCCATTAATTGTTCTGTACAACATCCCTCCATTACCTCAACACTTGTAAATATTACCGTATTATTATCATCCGGGTCAAGTATTTTAATAACATTAAGCGGTACGCCTGTTTTTGTAACCTTTTGCACAGGCGGCTTGGTGGGGTCATCCTGTACCATTAATGCCTCGCTTAATAAATATGCCGGGGCCAGCGATCTTCTTTTGATATTGCTAAACCCGAGCAGCCTGCCAATTCTGCGTTCAGCCCCCGAAACATTGTCGGTATCCCAGGTATTTAAGGTTGTATAATTGTAAGCTTTTCCTCTTTCACTGCTGATAAACTTATACTCATTGTCTTTAAGTATGTTTATTTTATCGCCTATAAACCGCGCTGGTGTACCTGCCGGATCAAGCCATTGCATAAGCGATTCATAATCGTTCATGCTCTCGCCGAACCTGGCCAGCATGTGATCTAAAAAAGCATTACGGCGGTCAGTGAACAGTTTTGGTGTTTCAGTAAGGTTTTGAAGCACATTTGCAAAATCGTTTAAAATCAAATCAAAGTGATTGCTGCCATAATTTCCTTTATCAATCAGCAGTTGGTTTAAATTTTCTATCTCCGTTAATGCACGGGTAAAATAGGTGTGGTTAACGGTATCATCAAAGCTGAACAGGTCCCTTAAATGATCCAGCTGGACCAGGTAATCTGCGAGGATCTGTTCAAAAAACAGCAAATATCCGCTGAGCTGCAGCGCCTGTGCTTGCCTTGCTTCACTGGCATTGGCAGGCAGGCCTGCACGGTCGCTTACACCATAAGTCATCGGTAACGAATAGGTAACCGGGTAATAATCTTCCAGGTCCATATACTGACCGTTGGGTACCGGCAAATCATTTTCAACGCCTATAAGCTTATATTTACGTTCAATAGTTTTCAGGTTTTTAAAGAGCTTCAACATTTTATCCGGCGCCCGATCACCTGTTCTACCTGTGTAATAAGAAAAGAATTCCCGTTCCTTGCAAAATATTACCTGCGACATGGCTGGTTGTATCCTTGCAATTTTGCGTTCATTTACCAAAGAATTTACCCATTCGTAAAAATAGTTTTTAAGCGTAGTGTCCGCTTTTATGCCATCGAACGGTAAATGAAGGTAGGTTATAGCCTTGATGCCCTGTATATTGGTAATATCGGATATGATTTCAGATAACATCAGATTACGGTACAGCCTGGTTTTTTCCAGGTCTTTATCATCAATAAAACCATGTTCCAGTGCCGGGCCCTCAAATATCTCATCGACTTCATATCCTCTGTCAAGCATCTGCTGTATGGTGTTAAAGTGGACAGAAGGAGAGAAGTACATGTAAATGGTGAAAAATATTTGTGCCAGAACCTGGTCTGGGTCGGCGTTTTCCTCAAGCTCAACAGAGGCGGCTATCCCAAAATCAATGTATTCAACCGCTTCGATACTTAAAAAATCTTCGCATAAATTACGGTTGGCTGCAAGCCGTTCTATTACAATCTGCCTTACTTCTTCACGTTTATCGCCATCAATTATATCTTCTTCATACTCAACCATTACATTATATAAACCCTCAATCTCAACAATCTCGGGTGCAATGTAGGCAGGGTTCTCTGCATCCGTTTGCTGCTCTTGTAATTCGCTTATTTCCTCGGTCAGATCTGTGATCTCCGCGTTTAATTTATCTATAACAGTAATATCCGTGTCCTTATTTTTCTGTGCCTCTGCAAGTGCATCCTGGGCGGTTTTTAAATCTGATTGCGCCTTGGCAAGGCTTGTATTTATTGCTGTAAGCTGCGCGGCACGGTTGAGGGTTGCCTGAGCTTTGGGTACTTCGTTAACACCCAACTTTCCATAGCATATTTTTTCTTCTTTATCTGTGCAGCCGCAGTCATAATCGGTCCTCTCTTCAAAAAAGTTGTAATCTATCCAAATTGGCACTTCATAATCTTTGCCTGGGGTAAGCCACGCATTGCGTACACCATCAATATCAATAATCAGTTTCCGGTAATCATCTATAGTAAGGGCGCTGTTATGCAATATCTGTCTGGCGGTATAAAAAATCTGTTTCCAGGTATCATCGGTTAACTGTTGCGGCGCCAGCAGGTCTTTTATATCAAATCCTGTTCTGTACGACAGGTCGGTTATGGCATAACATACGGCTTCTAAAATGGTGATACCCGGATCTGAATAATTATAATTTGTCCATATATCGCTGCCCAATTGTTCAATCAGGTTAATGCCCTCCGAACGCATAGCGTTATAATCTTCGGCAGGAAGAAGCGGATTTGCTTTTATTAATGAAACTGTATTTGGCATAACAATAATTTTAATAGATATACTTATTAATAAATACTTTTAAACCCCTGGCTGAATATTCTGGCCTGTGGCTGCGTCCGGCGTTTCAGGATTTTCTTTGGGTTTATCCGCTTTACTGTGGGTTACATTTTTAAAAAAATCTTCAGCTCTTTTGACGGCGGCTTTACCCGTTTGCGCAACTTTGTGTCTTTTTTCTTCCAAAAACTCGTCAAACTCCCCAATTGCATCTTCAATCATATTATGTGACGCCGGCGCAACTGTTTTATTAGTTAAAACGTTAGGGTTGTCTGTGCCTTTATCAGCAAGGTTGTTTGTTTCTGCAGTCGTATTTGCCGTGTTATCTGCAGGTGCAGCTGGTCCGCCATCAGCCTGTTCAGTTTCTTTTGCAATATCGCTAGCAGGTTGAGTTGTTTCCGGGACTTTGCCGCTCACAGCTTCAGTATTTGTTATATCATCAACAGAATTTACCGTTCCTACGGATTTATCAGTTAAAACAGCTTCTTTTTTTGTATCCTCAGATAGCTTTATTGTACTTGTTTTTTTCCGGGCAGAACCTGTTGTTTTAACTTTGTCAGCAACGGGGTTAACGGCTTCGGCAACGCCAGGAGCGGCAGGCGCTGGGTTTACTGCTTTAGCAACAGGCGCTGATTGAGGGGCTGCAACCGCATCAGTGGTTATCGCCGATGTGCTTTCAGGTACTGCTGCGAAGGGGGTTTTTATAGGGTTGGTTGGGCTCAGATTTACCTTTATTGTTTTTTCACAAGGCGATGGCTCTGCCGGCTCTTCATAAAGCAGGATAATATGCTTAGGCGCCGATACAAGTAACGACATTGGTGACGATGGCTCTGCAATCACTTCGCCTATAAAATAGCCCTGGTGTTGCAAAAATTCTTCGATATCACAGCAACCGGATACCTGGTCCAGCGCCGTTATTAAACCGGTGCCGGTCACTGTGCCTGCATCTGGTTTCTTTGACGGGCAGCATTCGTTTCGACAAACGCCCATCAAAAAGTCGGTTATAAAATCAACATAAGGCCTTTGCTGAATAAAGTTGATAATTGCTGATGCATATATTTTTTGCCCGAAGTTTGCCTCAATGGTTTGGTCAAAGGCCCAGGGGGTAAGGTATTGAACAATTTCATCATTCAGTTTTTTCAGATAATATCCTTTATCAATACCACTTAAAAACTTCACCCTGAAAAATACGATCACTTGCTCATAAACCGGGTTTTTGGCATACACTTTTACAAACGGTGATGTAAGCGGTTTTAAATAATTTACTATTTCAATTAAAGTTAACTGGTTTGTTTTTGGCTGTAAAGGGTTTGCAGCATTATTGTTCTTCAGGTTAGGGACCGGAACAATGAGTACGTTACCAGTAGCCGAGACAGGACCGCAGCATTTGGCTTTTCCCAAATTTTCCGAAGCTGTTACCGGCTTACGGCACAAACAGCCCGGATCAGTATTAGCAATACATTTTACTTTAAAAACATTCGGGAATTTATCTAAAACCAGGTGTTCGTAATCCCATGAGGTTATGGCACGGCCTTTATGCCTCAATCTTTCGCTTACACGGGTATAGTATTCCTTTCCAACTTCTTTATGTTTCCCGTCAAACGACGAAAAAGGTTGCGTTACCTTGCTTACCTGAGCCACTGCCACTGATAATTTGCTGATACTGGTAGCCGAGAGAGCATTATCATAATGGGTTGGGCTGTTGCTCTGGTCATAAAACTGTGCTTCGGTTGCTTGTGCTACTACATTAATTAATTGCGGTATGCAAGCCGAATTTGCAGTAACACTGGCACACAGCCAATACAATCCATCGGTTATAATGGTGTGCTTATCGTTCGCATCAGCAGGAATGCTAATATTAACGATACCTGTTGTCTGGAAATCATATGTACTGTCAGAAACTATATTTTCGGGGTTCAACGGCTGCCATGCGTTATATACCAGATACGACCAGTTTATGGAGGGTGGTGCATCGTCTTCATTAAGCGCGCTGCCATCAGCAAACTGAAAAAGCAAGGACAGGTTTTGAAGCGGCTGCAGATTAGCAACCCCGATAAATAACATTCCTTCCTCCTGTATCTGGGCCGAATATTGGTTATTGTTGCCGTTAATCTGCTCATTTAAACCACTTGCGTCTGCTATTAATTGATCAAGTATGTTATCACCGCCAAAAAACTTTGGCACTTTACTGCCTGGATTTAAATTTATCTTCCGGTTACCTGTAAAATCAAGTTGGTATTTGCTTGTTGCGCTTAAATAGGTAAATTGTGGTAAAAGTTTATTCGCGTTTACCAACAAGGGGTTTTGCTGAGATGCGGTGTCCGAAACGGCAATAGAAATCTGAGCAGCTCCAAAAGGATAGATATGGAAAAACTGATCTATTGCAGGATCAAGCATCCGTAAATTAGACAAGTAGCTAACAGAAATTTCTTTTATCTGTAAACCTGGCGCACTGTTTATACGTCCCTGAACGTCGCCGAAGCTATTAAGGCTGTCAATCCTTAAAAAGCCTTTGTCCGTATTAACATCTATATCAGTATGATAATCAACCGGATTTCGCGGAACGGGGATAGTAACTACATTCCCGGCATTATCAACCTGGCTTAAAATATTGTATGCAAAAGATCCCTCACTCCCCTGTTTTAATTTTATCCACGACCTATTGTTTAATACGTTTATCACATAAGTGTTCTGATTTACCTGCCTGTCCAGTATTTCTGTCAAGCTTAAATTATCGTTAAAATTTAAAGCTGTTTTGATATTAACTGTCAGTTGGTCCGATGGATCATCAAACGGTTTATTAAATACTTCGTCGCTCCCAATATAAAATGAGGCCCCATAATAAGGAAGTGTAGTAAAGGGATCAAATGCTTTCCCTGGCGTTACCGGCCCTGTGTCGGTTTTAATGAAAAGCGTTTTCAAGCCATCAAAATACATTCTGCCACGGGTATCTTTTGCGTTATTAATAGATCCTACCTGTACCAATAACGATAAATCGCTCATGGTTAAACTGTGAAAAGGGTCCGCCGCTATTTCAATATCAGGGCCTATCAGCACCTGCATAACAGGATAGGCTGTATTGTAAGTATGACCTATATGCAATTTGGCATCAAAGGCAATAATTCCCTGTTCGGCAACCGGAAGATATATGTACAAAGCCGCCGATTTTAGGTCAAAAAAGAAACCGCTTTTTGTATTATTATAGGCGCTATTGAATGTTCCACTTACTGTAATGTCTTCAATATTTTGAATTTCTTTGGAATCGGTTATCTGGTTATCGATGGTTAGCCATCCTTTTTCTCCGGTTAAGGCTATCTGTACACTTTTTAAAGCGCTTATATTAGTAAATGCGCCCATTTTAATTTGTATAAGCCTGTTACCTCCCTGTAGCACCAACTGTGGCGACGCTATTGCAAAACCTATTTTGGCTGTATTTTTTGCATTTAATTCGGCTTCTTTTTGATCTATAAATTCGCAGATGTTTTTAGGCGCCGGAATTCTGATTGCCCTGTTGCCAAAAGTCAGCCACTTTGAGTTAGGTACAATAAATGTTTTCCCGTTTCCATCCATCGAGTTGGCTACCGGGTTCGCAAATATGGCAGTGATTATTTTGTCGGGTTCAGCAGCAGCAGCGGGTGTTTTCTCAATGAAAATGTTTTTTAGCTCTTTTACAGTCGCCTGGTTAATTACAAAATCGGCTTCGGTTTTATATACCTGATCAATGCCCGATGCATCCTTACCTGCGCTTAATGGTGTTCCTTGCGGAAGGTCATATTGAGCAACATTTTGTGCTAGCTGAAAAACTACATATACTTTATCAGGAACGGCAGGTTTTTCGGTAAGGCGCAGCACATCCCGGTAGTAAAAATCCAGCATCCTGCCGGTGAGGCCGTTAATTTGTTGTTGTGCAAGGTTAAACAGCTTCAAAAAAGTAATGAACAAGGCCATATAAGGCTGATGTGAGGGGTATTGTGTAAGCGCAAAATTTATGTAACTGGTTGACTGATTAACAATATTGCTTACCGCACTGTAAAAGGCATGAAAAATGTCATCAACAAAAGGCACTGCACTTAATATTCTTTCTTCGGGAGTTGATCCCTGGTAAATATCAAACTCCGGATCTACGGGATCATTCAAACCCCATTCCTGCTGGTTCAAAACTTTGGTATAATCGATGTTTAAAACGGTTTTTGAATCAACTACAATAAATCCTTCCTCGTAAGCGACGGCCTTTTTAAGCTGGGCGTTCAAAATGGAATTAATAGCCAGGTTAACATCTGTGTGTAAAGGGTTTCCGGGAATAGCAACTGAATACCACTGATCTATTTTATTTACCAATGTAATTATCTGGTTAAACAATGCTTTATACAGATCAACATTTGGATTAACCAAAATCTGATTACCAATATTGTCATAATCGTTTTTTATCTGATCCAGGTCTACTGTTGCTATCGAGGCTGCGATCACAGCCATATCTCTTTTAAAAAACCCGGCCCAGCTTGCTTTTGGATTATTAATATCAGCAACGGTACTATCGGGCATATCGTAAAACCGTATCTGGTCAGCATACCCTGTTGCAAATACCAGCAAATCCTCTATGCTGCGTCCATCTATTGATACATAGGATGGATCGAGAGCTTTGAGGTAACGCTCTAACTGGCCCGAGCCTTTCAGGATTATTTCGTTATGGCAATTACAGTTTTCCATTTTAGAGAAGTTTGATGTTCAGGCTTTTAAAGCCATTGTTATAAATAATATTTTAGAT
>JAQNCM010000225.1 GCA_029237615.1 Mucilaginibacter sp. | reverse complement strand
CAAAATGGCGATCAGGTAGAGATCATTACCTCAAGTAAACAGAGTCCTAAAGAGGATTGGCTTAACATTGTTGTAACAGCTAAAGCTAAGGCTAAGATCAAGTCGGCTTTAAAAGAAGAAAAACGTAAAGTCGCTGAAGATGGCAAGGAAATACTGGAGCGAAAGCTGAAGTCGTTAAAGATCACCTATAACTCCGAAAATATACACAAGCTAAGTTACTATTTTAAACTGCCGTCAACACAGGATCTTTTTTACAATGTTGCCAAGGGCATTATTGATATGAAGGACCTGAAAGAATATCAGGCGTCTGAAAAGGTAATAGAAAACAAGCCGCAGGATAAAATAGATCAGGACCAGGTACAAAGCCTTGTACGCAGTTTGAAAGCCAAAGACAGCGACATGCTGCTGATTGGCGAGGATATGCAAAAGATTGATTATAAGCTTGCCAATTGTTGCAATCCGATACCTGGTGATGATGTTTTTGGCTTTGTAACCGTTAGCGACGGGATAAAAATCCACCGCACTAATTGTCCCAATGCAGCTAAATTAATGGCTAACTACGGTTACCGCATTGTTAAAGCAAGATGGACCAATCAGCAGGAATTGGCATTTTTAACGGGGCTAAGAATTACTGGTATTGATGATGTGGGGCTTATAAATAAGTTAACTACCGTAATATCCAATGATTTTAAAGTAAATATGCGATCAATTACTGTCGATAGCGATAACGGTATTTTTGAAGGTTCAATTATGGTGTATGTAAATGACACTGAACACCTGGAAAATTTGATAAAAAAATTAAAAACGGTTAAAGGAGTCACGGGTGTTAACCGCTTTGACTCGGTAATTGAAAAAGCGTCTTGATGGAAAGATGCAAGAGATGAGAAGCAAGAGATCAGGATACAAAAGTCCAGAAGTAAGAATAAATTTTGATTTTTGACTTAGAAAGAAAGCTAGATAAAGAATGATTAATTTCACGGTTCTCCTTTTCATTTCTTGACTCTTGACCTCTTGACTCTTAATTCTATAATATTATTAATAACTTTGACCCGTTAATAAAGAATCATGCCTCAACAGGAAACCATTGCAATGGTTAAAAAGATTTTCGAGGCCTATCTCGAAAATAAAAACCTCAGGAAAACGCCTGAACGTTTTGCAATACTCGAAGAAATTTATTCCAGGACTGATCATTTTGATGTGGAATCATTGTACATCCACATGAAAAATAAAAAGTACCGGGTAAGCCGGGCTACCGTTTACAATACGTTGGAGTTGCTGGTATCATGCGATTTGGTTACCAAGCACCAGTTTGGAAAAAACATGGCCCAGTTCGAGAAATCATACGGATATAAACAGCACGACCATATCATTTGTATTGATTGCGGTAAAGTAGTTGAATTTTGTGACCCTCGTATTCAGCAAATACAAAGTATGATGGGCGGCTTGCTGAAATTTGAAATAAAACACCACTCTTTAAACCTGTATGGTAATTGTGAAAAATTACGCGCAGGCTTTTGCGAAAGAAAAGTTTAACTGATTTAAACTTTTTCAATTTTATCATGATAGATATGTTTATGATTATACCTTTGCGGTTTGAAATCGTGCGACTACTTGATTGATGATGAATAGGATGCCGACCTGAAGCATAGGATTGACAATAAACAAAGAAAATATTAAAAAATTAATGGCTGTTGATGTATTATTAGGCCTCCAATGGGGCGATGAAGGTAAAGGAAAAATTGTTGATGTTCTTAGCGCTGGCTATGATTTGATTGCCCGGTTTCAGGGTGGGCCAAATGCAGGCCATACCCTGGAGTTTGACGGGAAAAAATTTGTATTGAACACCATACCATCGGGAATATTTTTTGAAAACACTATGAACCTGATTGGCAATGGTGTTGTAATTGACCCTATTACTTTAAAAAAGGAATTAGATAAATTAAAAGACGCCGGGCATGACCTGTTAGCTAAAGGCAATTTAATGATCGCTAAAAAAGCGCATCTTATATTGCCTACTCACCAGTTACTGGATGCGGCATCTGAGAAAAAAATGGGCGAAGGGAAGATTGGTTCAACCTTAAAAGGTATTGGCCCAACCTATATGGATAAAACCGGCCGCAATGGTTTACGCATTGGAGATATCACCCTGCCCGATTTTAAAGAACGTTACCAAAAGTTGGTAGACAAGCATGTATCCATGCTGCAATCACTTTACGGTGAAGTTGCTGATTTTTCAGAACGCGAAAAGGCATTTTTTGAAGCAATCGAACTGATCAACAAGTTTAAATTGGTTGATTCAGAGCACCTGGTTAATGATTACTTAAAACAGGGAAAAAGAATTTTGGCAGAAGGTGCGCAAGGAACCATGCTGGACATTGACTTTGGCTCCTATCCGTTTGTAACTTCATCAAATACTACAACGGCAGGCGCTTGTACCGGCCTTGGTATTGCACCAAACAAAATAGGTGAGGTAATAGGGATTTTCAAAGCTTATTGCACGCGTGTAGGCGGTGGCCCTTTCCCAACGGAATTAAATAACGAAACAGGCGAAGAATTGCGCCGCATTGGTCACGAGTTTGGAGCTACCACCGGGAGACCCCGCCGCACGGGCTGGATAGACCTGCCGGCACTAAAATATGCTATCATGTTAAACGGCGTTACCCAAATGGTGATGACAAAAGCAGATGTATTAAGCGGGTTCGATAAAATTTATGCATGCACCCATTACAGTTATTTAGGCGAGAAAATTGATTATATGCCTTATGATATATGCTCGGTAGACGCAGAGCCTGTATTAAAAGAAATTGATGGCTGGAAGGAAGACTTAACAGGCATCACTGAAATATCGCAAATACCTGCCAGGTTAAGCGCTTATATAACCTTTTTAGAAAATGAACTGGGTGTACCTGTTAAGTACTTGTCTGTTGGACCTGACAGGGTACAAACACTCGTATTAAATTAATCTAAATTAGATCAAATAGCATACCGGCTCTGCGTTCGCAGGGCCTTTTTTTATGTAACTACTTTTAGAGCTATTAACAACAATTACCAAATTAGTTGGTTATATGTTAAATGGGGCTTTGATATATACATTAAGTTAGTTAGTGTAATTTATATTATATCAAATCTTCTATCTATAAATCTCGAACACTAAATGTATCACTATGGATATTGGAGTTTCACTAAAAAAAATAAGGATGTATAAAAACTATTCGCAGCAATATGTGGCTAAGTATTTAAACGTTAGCAGAAGCACTTATATTAACTGGGAAAAGAACAAAACAAACCTTACACTACAACGATGTGATAAATTATGCGAACTCTACGATATTCATATAACCGGACTGATTGAATTTCATTTAAAATTACTTAACAATGCAAATAATTTAAACTAAGCGTTATACTTTTGCAGTGTGATCAAATCAATTCCCGATCTGCAAGATTTCAAAATCAAAGCATTGCAATGGGCATCATCATTTGATGTTTTTTGTTATCTCGAATCCAATAATTTTAAAGACAAATACTCAAAATTTGATAGTTTAATTGCAGTTGGCGTTAAAGATGAAATCATAATGCCAGCAGGAAATGCCTTCGCCAGCCTGAAAGAATTTCGCGAAAAACATACTGGCTGGATAACCGGATTTTTAGGATACGACCTGAAAAATGAAACTGAGAACTTATCATCAGGAAAGCCAGATAATCTAAATTTTCCGGACCTTTACTTTTTTGTCCCGCA
>JAQNCM010000522.1 GCA_029237615.1 Mucilaginibacter sp. | reverse complement strand
GGTCGCTCCGGGGTCAGGGGTTCAAATTGAAGGGGGACAGTATAGAAAACGCGGGGCGTAGGGGAAGGGTCCTGGGTGGGAGGCGATGGCGAGAGGAATCAGAACAGACGAGTAGGATTAGGATTACGATTATGAGTAGGATTGCGTACGGAGGGGGGCACTTGGGTGCGCGATCCTGATCGTAATCATAATCGTACTCGTAATCGTCTGGGTCTTTATCCCCGTCGCCCGCCCTCGAGAGTGCGAACCTGTCCCGGTTCCCTTTCGCGCAGCCGGCGGACGAGATGGGCATCCACGACCGCGACGCGGCAAGAAAGAGGAATGTCCCTTTATCCCTTCTCCCCCCGATTCCGTTTCAAAAATCAAGGTTTTGAATGATTGTGAACGATTTTTTTGGGCGGTCGTGCCTCGCATCATCTACCGAAGCCCGCCCTGTCTTCCTCGTTTCGCTGCCCCCGCTTGCGGGGCGCTTTGGCTCGTGACCGACTGATGACCGATCGACTGACCGATGGGTGAACGATGCATCCGCCGCACCCCCGATTCCGCTTCAAAAACGAGGGTTTTGACCGATTGTGACCGATTTGACCGATCAAAACGACTTTTTTTCACAACAATTTGACAAACGTGATGTACCCGGCCCGCATACCGGTAGTGGGTCAGTCAACTTCAACCCACTACCGCCATGCGGCTGCAAACGCCCCTATACGCCAGAAATTCCCAGAATATTCATAGAGATTTCGCCCCCCGCGATTTTGCCGGCTTCCACGCCATGGAAGAAGAGGCGGCTCCGCCGCGGCGATGATCGGTTGGATTTTCGCGGGCACGGGCTCAGAGGCGGCCGCCGGGCTACGCCGCCAGGCATGTGGCACAGCCGCCCCCGGCTGTGTCTTCCTTCCCCCCGCGCATTTCAATCCTACTCTTACTCTTAATCCTAATCTTAATCCCGCCTTCGCGGCTCGCCGCCCACGCGATGCGAACGTTTGAGTCGGCTTCGCGAGCAAACTGTCGCTCAACCCGCCCTACGACTTCCGCCTGGACGCGGCTCGCTATGCCTTCATCCGGTGGAACCTTTGATCCACAACACCTCGCCGGCTTCGGCCGGCGCACTCCCGAAATGTCCCGCTTTTTCAATTCGGCACGCATTGCTATTTTATTGCGACGATCGCCGCTAACCGCTCGCCGCCATCCGACTTCGCCGCAACGCGCTGATGTCCCACGTGTGTCCCATTGGCAATTGATGGGACATTTGGCCACACCCTCGAAAAACAATCGCTTACGTTCCGCGCGACGTTATGCGCGGACCCTCAATGGCGCTTCAAAACGGCTGTTTTGAATGATTTCGACCGATTTTGGATGACCTTTCGGAGGGTTAATGGCAACTCATTGGCATAACATCGTTCTCGCTGCCCTTGTCCTCTCATTACGACGTGGAATCCTGAGGTCCAAGTTCAAGCGCTTCGAAGTTGATCCGTTCGAGAAAGGCTGACGTTCGCTGGCGCTCGTTCGCTCCTTGGCCGATTGTCCTAGTGAGTCGGGTGATGCGCGAGAGCGGCCCGAGCCTTTCGCCTAGTGTCTTCATTGCATGTGATGACACGACGACAATCCAACCTTCAGCCACCTCATCATGGAAATGGGGTGGCTGGTGATCTACGGAACTGTCTTTCCACCAAACTGTCTTCGCGGCTAATTTTCCATTGGAGTCAAGCCAGGAGAAAAGGCCGGAATTTGCGGGCGACCAGCCAAGCTGCGTTGCGATTGCAGGGTGTAAAGCCAGCCATTGTCCGCCATCGGTATCCTGACCGCGGTAGTGCTTACGGATTAACAGTCGACCGCGATCATCCCGATCCCTTTGCGTCAGATAGTCCTCGGCAGTTCCCATTAAGGCGGGCACGAATAGCACCTCGCCACTGCCAAGCATGCTTTCTTCCAAAAAAATGGCAGATTCCACTTCTTCCGTTGGGGTCTTCCACCCAAGGTTTCTAAGTGTGGTTGCTTCCCCCATGACAAACCACTCGTCAATTTGGATCATACGTCTTTGCCGTGCATCGTCGACGGAATCAAGCCAATTCTGTTGAGGTTGACCGTGCTGATCGATCCCGCCAATCGGCCCACACTCAGTTGGACGTTGAACAGCATCCACGAGCATCATCAGTGGGTCGTATGCGCGAAAAAGCCCAAGGATTTCCCAGACGCGCTCGATTGGGGCCATTTGCGCGTCGAGCAATTCGGAGATTGTCCGGAACATGGCGTGCCGAGCAGCTTGGCTGCGCGGCCGGTGGTACGTAAACTCCAATCCAGCGCTTCGCAATGCGTTCCGGATAGCTCCTTCTTTGACCGCGTCATATTCGGTAAGCGGTTTCAGACTGCCCATTATTGCGCTAGCACGGTACAGCACGTTTGCGACAGGGAGGCCTAATGTTTCAGCGACAAAACTAAGTTCGATGTCAAACGGCTCGAGATATCCCAAATGTTCGATCGGGTCCGATATCGGTTCGCCTTTGGGAATAGTCCTGCGGAGAGTGCTGGAAGCGCTTACGCGGCTTGGTAGCTGCAAGTCGTAGATGGCGGGTTGATTAATGCGTGGCCGAAAAGGAAGATCGTGAATCCCAAGCTGGTGCGCCAGATCACGTGCTATGCCCCAGACGGCGAGGTTAGGATGATTGGCTAGGTACTGAATTTGCGATGTGAACGAGCTCAGTTTGCCAGCATCTAAGCGGGCAACTGATTCGAGGACGGCGACGGACGGTGCGGCCTGATCGTCACTACCCAAGAGTAGAGCTTGCAGCGACGCGACTGCCGCCTCGCTGCCCCTCATGATAAGTTTCCCCAAAGCGTGCTGAGCGCCGTGGTTTAGCAGGTTTACGAGTTCGCAAAGATGCGTCGCCAGCAATTCCGTTATCGCCCTTGCCCCCGTGTCTGCCGGTACCGGCTCACTGAGGATCGTAAGTGGCTCACCGATCTCTAAATCGGGACAAAGGGCGAAAAGATAAGTGCGAACTTCTGCCCAAAGCTGCATAATTGGTACACCGGACCCGAGCAACGGGACAATGTCGGTCAAATTCTGGGCCGTCTCGTTGGCGAAGCTTCTTGAACTACTCATATCCTCAACGAAAATTTGGAACGCCGTTTGTCGACCTCGTGTTTGGTCGGAAGCGATCAGTGCCTTAATCGCTTCTATTCTCGTGCCGCCGTCGGACCAACGAGTCCAGCCGTATTCTCGCGAGGCTCGTAACGCATTTGTTGCAGTGCTCCAAGCAGCCGCTCGGTCGCCAAGTTCGCAAAGCCTCATGCTCAACATAGACAAGATCAGGGATCGGTCTTGGAGTGATTCTGCACCGGCGACTAAGCGTCGTGTGTCTAATAGATTCGCCTTAGGGACGATCGCAGAGAAATAAGGCTTCCAATTGAACCATCCGTCGGCGGCTTTAGGAATGAGCGAAAGAAGTCCCTCAACAGATGATAGTTCGCGAACCAATAATTCGCCTTCAACACGGGTTCCGTCGGAGAGCAATAGAGACTGGGGTCGCGTATCTGGCGTGTCGGTGTCGAGCCGCATATCTGCGCGATCATCAGAACGCGTTACCACACCAGTGACGCCTACGGAGGCGAGTCCGTCCTGGAGTCCTCGTAGCCAGCCATCTCGCGTGCTCGCAAGCGCGAGCACGTTTACGCTTGCAGCCACTCTCTTAGTACGATCAATGGCGGCGGCTTCTCCCTCTATTTCAAATGTCTTGCGAATGAGCCCTTGGGCCAATCGCGGATATGCCCGAGTAGAGAATCGTAAAAGAAATTGCGTCAAAGCAAGCTCAATTTCGTCTGCACACCTTTCGCGCGAATCGACCGCCCCTTGCAATAGCCTCGCAACGCAGTCCGAGTAGGTGAGCGCTCCGTTTGCGCGCAGCCACGATAGAAGTTTGACCGCCCGGCGAGGACTCCAAACAAACGTGATGCCAATCAGCTCTTCCGCCGCGGACCTTGCGCTTCGACCTTCACTGGACGCCTCAAGTTGAACTGCGGCAGTGGCGAACCAGGCTACGCGTTCGGCGACGCCCGCTTCGTCGGTCGCATTGACAATCGGCACCCACCGCATCCATTGCTCGAGCTGATAGTCTTTGCGGTAGCCAACGCCAAACGAAGTTTGAAGCATGCGTTGGAGCCAGAGTTGTCCATCTTGGTACTGGCGTAGCTTTGCCCATGCTTCAGCCTGAAGTTTACAGGCTTCAACTCGACCGGACACGTCAAGTCCATCGAGTAAACCCCGTTCGAGTTTCTTCAGTTGGGTGATACCCCATATCTTCTCAGCCCCCTTTTCAACAAGCGTCAGCAAAAGCGAGCGCTTAAGTTCCGCGGGCCACAGCTTCCCTCTATGAAGGTGAGCCCATTCCTTTTCCAGCAACTCGCGGAGTGATTCCAGTGCATCGGGCCCGTGCTGCGAAACTGCGTCAACAAGCATTAGATAGAGATCTGATTTAACCGCCGTGATCGAATGCCAAATCGATCGGTCGGAAAATTGCGCCAGATCGCGGTCGTAGAGACGAAGTAGACCGCTCGTTGATTGCCCAATGTCAGCTGCCGTATAGTAACGGCCTCTCCATGCATCCCCCCAGATGAATGCGATTTGAACGACCGCTCGCTCAAGAAAAACGAGTGGTTGGTATTCCGACCCCTCCGCATTAGGAACAAGAGGTACAATTTCGACTGACTCTCCGATCGCACGGAGGAGCCGATTAAGGCGAAAACGGTGCATGAAAGATTGGAGCTTGGCATTGCCCGTAAGGTGTTGGAGTATCTGTTTCGGTTGCTGAAATTCAGCAATCAATTTCTTGCAACGATCAGTCGGCCCTTCAGTCTGGAAAATTCCATCCGCAAGAAACAAACGAGCCTCATCGTCCATTTTTGCAGTCAACGGATGTTCAAGCACCGATTGAAGAACCGAGGCCGCAGAGCCGACACAGCCCCTTTCAATATCCCCCCTCCACCGGCGTACTTGGAGCCAGTACCAAGCTCCAAACATTTTATCGTCATGGGCGAAATAACTTTCCTCAAGTCTATCGGCGTCCGCTTCTTTGCCATATTTACGCAATTCGACGACGAGGGTAAATAGCAGGTCATTTCGGAGTGACTGGGTTGCCCTTTCTGCTGGTAGCCGCCCGAATTCATCACCTGCGGACTCCACCTCTTGAATGAAAGAAACAACGTGCTCGATCGGCCGGAATTGGATGGCTGTCCGGACCCACTGGATTAGGGACTCGCGGGTTTCACGGGCCTGATGAGCCGGACCACCAACTGCTTTGACGAGAGCGTGTCGTTCGCTCGCCTCAAATAAATGCCGCGCCTCAGTCTCCCTATCAAGCTTTCGCAACCTTCTACTGTGTCGCAACGCCTCGGTGTCCGACACCCGCAACGTCGGACCGTCAAAAAGATGCTCGATCGAAATATCTGGATGACCAAGGAGCTGGAGCAATCGGGCAACCTCGGTGTCTTGGATTCCATGACTGCGCTGTGCCATTTCTGCACAAACAAGGACTAAGCGCACCAGTGCAGTAAAATCCTTTTCTGCACCTGCCGATCGTATTGCGTCCCGAATATCTGTGAGAATTGCTTCGAGAGGGCGAAAGCTGATGAGCTGGTTACGAAAATACTCGACTGTTGCTAGTGCAAGTACTGCCGCATGGTTTCCCGCTTTCCCGTAATGGTAGGCGAGTTCCCAACTCCAGACAGATTCAGGTGACGACCGTGCGCAGCGGTCAGCTAGTTCGCGATGAAGTTGTTGCTCATTGTTATCGACAGTACTTCCCGCTACCCCGACGGTGCGACGGTACACAAACAACTTAAAACTGTTATGAAAAAAGAACCATCGAGCTTCGGTTTCGCGGTTAAAGAGGTGGCCAAGGGTTCTCTTAAACCGGGTGATTAGGTCGGGGGGATTCCACTCGTAAAGCCACGCCAAGTCGACGCTAAGTCGTACGCGCGCGATATGCGCCAGGAGATGCTCGAGCTCGTGATCATCCTTTATCGTTTCCCAATGTGCGTGGTACACACGATCAATGTCGCCTGCATACGGCTCCGTCTGGCCCAAAACCTTGTCAACTTCGGCTTCGCTGCGCGCGCCCCTGAGATGATTCATGAGCAGAGCTAAGGCGAGTGGATGACCCTGCGACAGCCGATGGACCATCTCTCGCGTATTGTTGTTCAGGTCAATCGCTAGGTCGGATTTGCGAATAACCGCATTGACGGCCTCGGTTGACAGCGGCTCCATTCGAACACGACGTTCGGGGTCTTGAAGGGCGGCGCGAACTGATGCCGGGATGTCCACCAATTCATCGGTCTGAGTGCCCAGCAGAACATGGACGCCAGAGGGGATGCTGTCTGGAAAAGGCAAATCACGCAACATTGAATTCTGCGGTCTCTGCTCCCGCGGAACGTGATCGAGCCCATCAATCAGAATCACCGTTTTGCGGCCTGAACGTTGATACTGTTCGCCTAACAACTGAAGTTGGGAAGCAAATATATCTAATAATTGCTGTCTGTCAAACGTGCTGCGGCTTTTTGAAGCCTGCACACCCGCTTGGTCCAAGTACGTTACTAGATCGTGCAGGAAATTTTCAGACTCACCGCGCGTATTGCCGGGCCCCGAGCTGCCAGGGA
>JAQNCM010000200.1 GCA_029237615.1 Mucilaginibacter sp. | reverse complement strand
ATAATAACCCAGGCTGCGTACAAAACTGCCCTGCATTTGTGGCTATAGATGTGGATATTTTTGCCAGTTCTTCAGCACGTCTTTCCAAAGCCTTTGGCAATAAAATTACCGGGTTGATGCTTCCCATTTCGGCAAACACAGGTATTGGCTCATCGCGTTCGCGTGCCATTTTTAACAACGCCATTCCGCCTTTAAATGAGCCTGTAAAAGTCACGATCTTCGTTTTCGGATGTTTTACCAGCGCTTCGCCAATGGCATATCCATCATCATATAAAATAGAGAATACACCTTCGGGCATATCATTTTTTTCGGCAGCTTTTTTAACAGCTTCGGCAACCAGCGCACTGGTACCGGGATGTGCCGGGTGCGCCTTCACTACAACCGGACAACCGGCAGCCAACGCCGCCGCGGTATCACCTCCGGCCACAGAAAATGCCATCGGAAAATTGCTTGCACCAAACACTACTACAGGTCCTATCGGTACCATCATTTTTCTAATATCTGCACGGGGTAAAGGTTTGCGGTCTGCTATGGCGGTATCGATTATTGCCTCTACCCAGGATCCTTCTTCCAATAAATTGGCGAACATATAAAGTTGGTTTGTAGTGCGTGCCCGTTCGCCCTGTAAACGTGGACCCGGAAGTCCGCTTTCGGCCATGGCACGACTAATCAGGTCATCTCCGATCGCTAAAATTTCATCAGCTATGCTGCGTAAAAAAGCCGCCTTTTTAACTTTGCCTATGTTACGGTATATTTCAAAAGCCTCATCAGCCAGATTTACAGCAGCGTCCGCTTCAGACATACTGGCTGCATAAAAATCCCCCGGCAAATCAGTCCCTAAAGAAGGATCAACTGCCTTAAACCTATTTCCAAGCTGTGGCAAATAGTTATATCCTATTAAATTCCTTGTTTCCATGGTATGAAAAATTAATTTATCTAACTAACCCCTGTTACATCAACTTCCGCTTCAACGCCCCAACTACCGGCAGGCAGCTCAGGACGGTTAGCTATTGCGTTATCAATAATAGACAAAATCCTCTTACGCTCTTCGCCCGCAAGCGGTAAGCGCGGCTGCCTTACTGTTTCTGTTCCCAGCCCCGTTTGCGCCTCGGCCAGCTTAATATATTGTACAAGCTTAGGATGAATGTCCAGCTCAAGCACAGGTAAAAACCATCTGTAAATTGCCAGTGCTTCCTGGTGCCTGCCCTGTTTGGCAAGATTAAAAACAGCAACTGTTTCCCTTGGAAAAGCATCCACCAATCCCGCAACCCAGCCGTCGGCTCCCATAAAAAGGCTTTCTAAAGCTAATGTATCTACCCCGCAAAGTATTTTAAACCGGTCACCAAAACGGTTGATCATCCTGGTGACATTGCTTACATCACGGGTAGATTCTTTTACAGCCTGTACATTGTCGTATCTGGATAACTCCCCAAACATATCCAACGTTACTTCAATTTTATAATCATATGGATTATTATAGATCATTATAGGCAGTGGCGTACTCTTTGCAACAGCTGCAAAATAATTCAATGTTTCTACCTCATCAGCTTTGTAACGCAATGGCGGCAGCATCATTAACCCATCAGCGCCATATCTTAAAGCATTTTCGGCGCACAATAATGCAGCCTTGGTGGTTTGCTCCGCAATATTAAGAATAACATAAGCCCGTTTATTAACCGTTTTAACTGTTTGCTTTAAAAGCGTTATTTTTTCATGATCTGTTAACACACTGGCCTCTCCCAACGAACCGCCAATAATTATACCTTTAACACCTGCCTCCAGTTGTGCTTCGATATTTTTATCGAATGCGTCAAAATCCAGTTCATCCTTATCATCGAATTTTGTTGTTACTGCCGGGAAAACCCCTTTCCAGATAATGCTCATAGTTTAGCCCCCCTCTAAATCTCCTCAGCCCAAATGGCAGAGAGACTTTTTGTTTTGATTTTTATATTCTGTTACTTGTTTTTTTGCTCCCTTCCAGGGAGAATTGAGTAAGTTGCTACTTTTCCACCCTTACCAGCATCACTCCATGCGGTGCTACTTTTACGTTATAGTCTGATCCGTTAGCAATGATGTATTTTTGCTGCCATACATCCCGTATCTTATTGTATCCTTTTAGCTCATCTCCATTTCGCTTTAAGGTGATGGTTTGATATTTATCAGATGTATTAAAAATACCAATTGCCTTACCGCCATCTTCAAGGTCTTTTATCCAAACCTGGTAATCTTCGTTTTTAAGTTGTTGGTGCGCTTCTTTTGCTAATGCATCCTGGTCAATTGCCAGCACTTCGTCATTAGTAAGCAGGCCGAGCGTAAACCGGTCCAAATGCGCCATATCACACCCTATCAATAATGGTGCAGACAACAGACTCCATAAACTGATATGGGTATATTGCTCATCGGGGGTCAGCCGGCTATTACGCTGATTATCGCCCCACCCTACTTTGCCTACCACCAGCATATCAGGATCATTAAAATGCCCTGATTGTGCATGCGGGCCTTCTGCCACCTGGTTAAAGCCAATACGCGACATGCTTTTCCAGGTATCCTCAATGTCGCCGGTAGTTCGCCAGCTGTTGCCGCCTACTTCTGCGCCCCAATTCCATACATCACCCCAGCCATACTGGCAAAGGCTGAACATAATGTCCCTGTTTATTTTGTTTAAGGAACCCCTCATCACAAAATAGGGCTTTTTAAGATCATCCAATGATGGATTTTTAGCCGTAACTTCGGAATAAGAACACCAGTCGTATTTTAAATAATCAATGCCCCAATCACCATAGGTTTTAGCATCCTGATCCTCGTGCTGCCAGCTGCCCAGGTAACCGCCACAGGTACGGGGGCCGGGAGATGAATAAATGCCCATTTTTAAACCCAGGTTATGAATATAATCAGTAAGGCCCTTCATATCAGGGAATTTTTCGTTGGGTGTAATTTCACCGGTTGAGGATCGCTGCGCTGCTTCCCATCCATCGTCGATATTGATATATATCCAACCGTAAGCACTCAGTTTAACGGCCATTGCTTTGGCTGATGTACGTACTTTTTGGTCGTTAACCGTCAATCCCCATGCATTCCAGCTATTCCATCCCAAAGCAGGCGTTAAGCCAATCAGGTCACCAATTTTTATTGTGAATTTCTTGGTTTTCGTGCCCACACTGTTATGAACAGTCAGCACCACGGGATAATCTCCCTTTACAGTCACTGAACCGCTTATAATACCTGTGTTAGCATTGAGCGTTAAGCCATCAGGCAAACCTGCTGCCGAATAGATCAAGGGTTTTCTCCCGGTAGCGGGTACCAGGTATAAAAAAGGATTACCCGGCCGCGCACCGTAAACATCAGGCCCGTTTATTTTGGGTTTTGAGCTTGGATATGGTGTGAGCACATAAGGCGTTCCTTCTGTCTTAGTAATTGACTTTCCTGATTTTTCTTCTGTAAAAGTATAACTGATCTTATATGATTTCTTATCAAGCCGGGCAACATTAAAAATATAGGTAAAAGGCCTGCCTGCAGCAAAATCAGCATCATTGGTTTTCTGGTAAATAATGTTGCCGTTTTCAGGATCAGTCAACGCAAAATCCAATTTGCCTTTATAGATATAACCTCCGGTAGTTAGGAGTTTAATGGATTTGCCCAAACTGTTATTATCACCATAGCTAAAGTCAGCATCGGTATTAATACGCACATGGTCCATAACATCTGCCATTGTGATGAGGTGTTTATCGCCATACATGCCACCATCTCCACCGGTATCAAAAACGCGTACTGCAAGCACATTTTCTTTATCCCACAAAATTGACGGGTTATTGGCCGCTATGGTATAGCTGCGCGGGCCGTAATTGGAACTTTTAATATTGCCCCCCTTACCGCCATATTTACCTATGAGCTTACCATTAAGATAAACTTCATCATTGTCATCAATGATACCCAGATCAATTTTAAGGCTATCTTTCAGATACGATTTTTCTTTGATGGATGACAGAATAATTACATGCAGCCTGTACCAGCCAAATCCATCATAATTTGGATAACCCTGCACTTCCCAGATACGGGTTACATCAATAGGTTTCCAGTTTTGGTCGTTATAGCTTGTTGATGCCCATTGGGATGAATCACCTGTAGAAAACCTCCATCCTTTATCGATTGAGATTTCCTGTGCCGCAACTCTTAAAAAAAGTGCGACAGCCAGGGAGGTCAGCATTAATATTTTTTTCATAATAGTACTTATTTGGTAAGGAGCGCGATATCTGTTACCTTTTCAGCAAACCAAACCGTCATTTCGCCCTTACCCCGGTTTGCCCACGAATAATATGGAATAGCTGTCATGGTTTTATTGCCTGTAACAATTGTTTGTGCCGCTTCATCAATATTAACACTTTTTACCTGTGCTTTTAAAACCATTACACCATTTAATAAAGAAGGCTCAAATAATGTCGTGAACATGGTGCCTTTCGGCACTATCATATTGGTGGCTTTCCCATCATTATCTTTCCATTCGGCACAGTACATTATTGGACCGCGCTGCAGGGCTATCTTGCCATTATCATCACCTAAAGCGGCGTTTGCGATCACCCTCTGCACTTCCATAGGTAACGTCAACTCTACCTTATCATTCTTTTTCCATTTTTTGCTGATGATGGCGTAACCATTTTTCACATGGTAGTCAACTGCATGCCCGTTCACCTTTATTTCAATTTTTTGTGCCGATGGATTTTCATAGCTGTAAAGGTCTGAAGGGATGGGCTTATCCTGCGCCCATCCGGGGATCCTGATTTTCAGGTTCATATCGATTGTTGAAGCCGGATCAATAATAAATTCCAGCCCGCCGTCCCATGGGTAATTGTTTTGCTAAATGATTTTCAGCATCTTTTTATTTACCGATAAATTTGCAGTACCGCTAATAAACAGGTTTACATAGACATCATTACCATTTTGCGCATATATGTAACCGGGAATGGACGGCAGCATGCGCACCACATTGGTTGGGCAACATGAACAAGTGAACCAACCCGAACGTTCCCTTTCCAGGTCAGGTTGATTATAGCTGTTACTCACCTGCATGGCATTAGTATAGAAAAACGACTTTCCATCCAACCCTACTCCCGAAATTAATCCATTGTAGAGCGTTTTTTCCATCACATCAATATATTTGGAATTGCCGTGCAGCAAAAACATACGCTGGTTCCAAAAAACACTACCAATTGCGGCACAGGTTTCATTGTAGGCGGTGGCATTTGGTAATTCGTAGTTATCTCCAAAACGCTCCCCATCCCCAACTGCGCCGATACTGCCCTGTACATACATTTTTTTGCCAACCATATTGTTCCATATCTTGTCTATGGCTTTTATATAAGCGCTGTCGCCGGTAAGAGCGGCAACATCAGCCATACCCGAATACAAGTACATTGCACGCACCGCATGTCCTTCGGCTTCATCCTGGTTTATAACAGGTATATTATCCTGGAAATAGCTGCCATTTTCATAAACGTCTTTGCTTTTGATATTGTATTTTTTTATGCCGCGCTGGTCAATAAAAAACTTAGCCAGCTTTAAATAATCTGCTTTGCCGGTAACACGGTATAACCTCACCAGGCCCATTTCCACAATTTCATGACCGGGCGCAACATGTTTTTTGTCGGGGCCAAAGGTGCGTACCAGCAAATCAGCGTTTTTTGTGGCAATATTTAAGAAGTTGCTTTTCCCTGTAGCCATGTAATGTGCTACTGCTGCCTCATACATGTGTCCGCAATTGTAAAGCTCATGACTGCTTTTTTGCTCGTTTATCCAACGCTCGGGACCTGCCCAGGCCTGCGGGTGTATCGGATCAATTGTACGCGCAGTATATAAATAGCCGTCCGGTTCCTGCGCCTTACCTATGATTCCAATCAAGGAGTCGATGTAGGCCGATAACTTAGGATCAGGGTGAACAGCTAAAGAGTACGAAGCTCCTTCAATGGTTTTATAGATATCAGTATCATCAAAAGGATAGGTTGTGCAAAATTTGCCTTTGTGCTCAGCAGCCATTTCAAAATTCTTCACTCTTCCCGTACTTTCACAGCGGGCAAATGAAGCTGGTATGGTTGCGGTACGGTTGGTTTCAATTTTGGGCGACCAAAACTGATCAGTCAACTTTATGCTGGTAAAAGGAACAGGTTGTATGGGGTAATCCTGTTTTTGTGCGAAGGCCGAAAAGGAGCAGCAGGCAATCAGTAGCACACAGCATTTTTTTATCATATCCATTAAACTATGCATATTGTAAATTTACACACTATAAAAGTTTATAGTAAATGATTTTTACCAGATTGTAACTATATTTTAGCCTATTTATATATTCCACTATACCTATTGGGATATAATTTGGAAGAAAATAATATTCAGGACCAAAACTGACAGCACAAATCCTGAATGTTTAAAGTTTGTGTATAAGCGAATGAAGGGAGCCAAGCCGCATAGATCACGCACACCCGAATAATCATTTTCCTAATTTCTTAAAGAATAATAAGTGTTGATAATCGTTTAAATGTTAAAAAAAATCAGGCTGATAAATGGCAATAACAGCAAACTTAACATATTGTTCATGATAAAATTTAATATCAAACCTACTTTTAATCATCGAAAAACAACATTTATGAAAAAGAAAATCATTGCTACCGCACTTTTGCTGTGCTGTTTTTTTATTGGCTTTGCAACAATTGAAAATTTAAATGGAAAATGGACCGGCACGTTAAAAACCGACCAGGGCGATGAATATCCCCTATTATATAATTTTAAAATTGACGGTGATCAATTAACCGGTACTGCAAAAACGCCAAAGGGAGACATGCCGATAAATGATGGTAAAATTATCGGGAGCATTTTTACGTTTAACGTAGTTGTAGGCGGCATGGAAATAGACCACTGCGGTAAATTTTATGGGGATTCGGTAGGGGTAGATATCAGCCTTGGGGATGCGAAATCACACTCTACACTTAAAAGGATGCCATAGTGCGCCAGGCCTGAAATGGTGTGGGAGGTAGCAGGTCTTTTTATTATGGCAATTTAACCCTTGCCGGTATGGTGCCCGTTGTCCAAATAAATTTGTGGCTCATTTTCAATTTGTTCGATTAAAAATATTATTTTTAAAATATTAAATTACGAACCAATTGTAACATTACTGCCCTAATTTCATCTCAAATAAAACTCACCAATTATGAAAAGAAAATTTTTTTCAACTACTATGTTGCTGTGCTGCTTTGCGGTATGCTTTGCAATGGTAAGCGATTTAACCGGAAAATGGACCGGCACACTTAAAACACCTGACGGTAATGAATTTCCGCTTACTTACACATTTAAGGCAGACGGAGATAAATTAACAGGTACTGCATCATCTCCTCATGGCGACTTGCCATTTACCGATGGAAAAATAACCGGCTCCGATTTGTCCTTTACGCTTAGTTTTGACGGAATGGATATTAAAAACACCGGTAAATTTTATCCTGCAGCCGATTCAATAGGTATGGACATAGATTTCAACGGGATGAAAATGCATACTACGCTCAAACGCAGCGATAAATAATTTTCAAACCCAGCCGAATATTACATCCTTATTTAAAATTTGGAACCTTTGGCTTGTTTAACATATCATACAACTAATTAAACTATAACATTATGAAAAAAACATTCTTTACAACTACAGCAATAGTATGCTGTTTTATTGTTATTATCGTAGTTATCAACAGTTTGGATGGAAAGTGGACCGGGACGCTTAAAACACCTGATGGCAATGAAATTCCGTTAACTTATAATTTGAAGGTTGACAGCGGCAAAGTAAAAGGAACAGCCGAATCCCCGCAAGGTACCGTACCTATTGACAATGGAAAAATTACCGGTAACGATTTCTCGTTTAAGGTTACAGTAGATGGTAATGATTATCAGCACACCGGAAAATTCTATGATGCAGCTGATTCTGTAGGAATGGATATAGATTTTAACGGAATGAAATTGCATACTACGCTCAAACGTGTTGTTAAGTAATTTTTATCAAAAAACAGTAAAATCTGTCTATTTACAGGTTTTATTGTTTTTCTGCCATTTGGTGCAAGACCATCCAATTATAGGCATCCGGCGGCACCCGGCTATTGTGAGTTTATTTACATGGAGTCCAGTAGCCACATTTATAGAACGTTATAACTTCCGACAACAATTCCTTATTTTGTTTGAATAAAACGTTTAGAGTTGGCACATCCGCCATTGGATTTGCCTGTTTTACTAAATCAATTATAGCCCAGCCACACCAATCCGGTCTATCAGACCGCCTGATTCCCATGTAAATCTCCGCTCCGAGGACTCCTGCATGGTAGAAACTTTTTGATTGAATAGAGATATCAAAAAGTTTTTGAATATCTGCCATGGTAATTGCTTAAAGAATTGGTAAAAATCAAAGTTAGTTACAAAAAACCAAATCATAACAGTAAATACACTTGACTATTAGCGTATTACTACGTATTATCGGCCACCCTAGCCTAATAATAATTAATAATAATGATGAAATATTATTAACACTATAAACGACCCAACTTTGGTACATCTTTTTATCTTTGCACCTATGGCTCGCCGTTTTGTTGCTTATTTATTAATTGTAGCATTAGTTTCCGTCAACTTTTCCCGCTTTTTTATTTACGCGGGCTTTGAGTTGAACAAAAACTATATTACTACAAAACTTTGCGAAAATCGGGATAAACCATGGCTGCACTGCAATGGCAAATGCTATTTCATAAAAAAAATAAGGCAGGCTGAAGAAAAGGAAAAAAATGACGAACGTCAATCGCAAAAAAATCTTTTCCAGGAAGCCTTATTTGTTAAAAAAGCCAATACCCGGTTTTATTCGCAAGTATTGCAGGTGATGCAGGTACCCAACCACCGCATCACTTTGCCAAATATTGACCTTCCCCTTTTTCAGCCTCCTAAACTCGGCTAATCGCCCTTTCATCTTTGTCTTTTAATTACGGCCGGATTATCTGAAATATTTGTTCCACTGATACACCTCCGCACCCGAAAACTGTCAAAGTCTTTTGATACAGCTTACGGGCATTTAAAAGGCAATAATCTTCCGATACATCTTCAATTTATTTACTACCTCGTGATGGATAAAAATATCCCATCATGACAAATCACACCTAACAATGCATTTACTTAAAAAAGCATTATTCACTGCTACGTTGTTTTTTACAGCAATATCATTCGCTTACGCACAAAAAATATTCAAAGGCAGGGTGATTGATGAATTAACCCGCCAGCCTATAGAATATGCAGGCATCAGCTCGGGTGCAGCCTGCAAAACGACAGTTACTGACAGATCAGGCAATTTTCAAATAACACTACCTTCAGATACCGCCTTACTGCAAATTTCATACATTGGCTATGCCACCCAAACAATAAAAGTAATAAGCGCAGGTACCCGCCCTGTAATAGTGCTTAAACGGGGAGCAATCGACCTGAAAGAAGTAGTTATTTCACCGAACATGGATAATAACTCTTTTCATACACTAAGCAGCCTTGATCTTAACCTGCGCCCGGTTAACTCTTCGCAGGATTTGATGCGTTTAATACCCGGCTTATTTATTGCACAACACATGGGTGGTGGAAAAGCGGAACAAATATTTGTGCGTGGGTTTGATGCGGATCATGGCACCGATCTAAATGTTTCAGTGGATGGCATGCCTGTAAATATGGTATCCCAAATTCACGGGCAGGGCTACGCCGACCTGCACTTTCTGATACCGGAAACAATAGCAACCTATGATTTTGGCAAAGGCCCGTACTATACAGACAAGGGCGATTTTACCACGGCAGGGTATTTAAATTACACTACAAAAGATGCCCTTGATAAAAGCATGATAAACCTGGAAGGCGGACAGTTCCATACTTTCAGGGTAGCCGGATTAATAGATCTGTTAAGCAGTAAAGCCAAACAAAACGGCGAAAATGCTTACATAGCCGGTGACTACAACTATACCGATGGCCCTTTTACATTTGAAGAGCATTATAAGCGTTTCAATTTATTTGGCAAATACACCAAACAGCTAAATGCAAATAATAAGATATCATTCATTGCTTCTGCCTTTAGCAGTACGTGGAAAGCAGCAGGCGAAATACCTGCACGAGCAGTTGCAGGCGGAACTACAGCCGTTGATGCAAATGGCAGACCGTACATCGTTCCTCAAGCTCCAAATCCAATTGGCAGGTTTGGAACTATTGACAGCGCACAGGGAGGAAAAACCAGCCGGATAAATATCGTAGCAAAATTGCGTACTGATCTTAAAAATAGCTGGGCAATGGATAACCAGATTTATTACACCCATTACAATTTCCTGTTGCATGTGAACAATATTTTTTTTGCTAACGACAGTATAAATGGCGGCGAACAGCAGCAAAAGGAATCAAGGGATATGGTTGGCTATAATGGAAAAATAACTAAAAGAAGTTACTTGGGTAATGCGGTGCTTACGTCATCGGCCGGGCTCGGAACCCGGTATGATAGAACCTACGGATCAGAACGGAGTAACGTTACTGAGCAATACCGATTTTTGAATGATGTTGTTTTGGGCGACATCAGGGAGAATAACACCAATGTTTATATAGATGAAACACTTCAGAGCGGTAAATGGTTATTTAACGCAGGTTCCAGGATTGACTATTTTAACTTTAATTTTCATGATACTACCAAAACTAAAGCTATTGTAAGCCCTAAGATCAATGTGCAATACACTGCAAATGATCGCATACAATTTTATTTAAAAGCAGGCAAAGGCTTTCATTCAAATAACACGATCGCCGTAATTGGGAATAACAATGTTGCAACACTGCCTGCAGCCTACGGCGCTGATTTAGGTTTAAACTGGAAACCTACACCGCATTTGTACATTAACACCGCCCTATGGTATTTATACCTGCAGCAGGAATTTGTTTACTCAGACGATGGCAGCATTGTACCGGGTGGCAAAACAAAACGCGAGGGAATCGATTTTTCGGCCAGGTACCAACTAACTAAATGGCTATTTGCTAACCTGAATATTAACTTTGCACGGCCACGCCTTGCCGATAGCCTTACAGGTCAAGGTTACCTTGCGCTTGCACCCACGTTTACAAGTACCGGCGGCCTCGATTTTAGATTGAACAACGGCATTAATGGTGGATTGAGTTATCGGTACCTGCACAGCCGCCCGGGCAACAATACAAACACGCTAACAGCTGATGGTTATTTTGTAACCGATCTTAAAATAAACTACACGCAAAAAAAGTATGAAATAGGACTAACTATCGAAAACCTTTTCAATACAAAATGGAATGAGTTTGAGGCCGAACAAGTAAGCCGGTTAAAAGGTGAGACAGCGCCGGTTGACCAGATGAGCTTTACACCCGGAACGCCGTTTTTTGCTAAACTAAGGGTAGCAGTATTCTTTTAAACTTTATAATAGTCAGCATTAACAATAAATGCGGCCACAACAATGATCGCATTTATTGTTGGTATTTATAATATCGGGTTAGTTAACAAAAATTTGCTGAGCGGTGTCGTATCTTTCTGCCGGGCTTGTAGTAATGCCTGTATCCATTGTAAACCATAGTGCCAGTATAGTGCCATAACTACCGCCACGCTCAATCCACTCAAATATTTCATGATGAGGATAAAAAAGCTCCGTTCCTATTTTCCAAAAAAGAAAAACCAGCAGCAACGGTCTCAAAGGTTTTACGACGACTATGAGTGCCATTGCAATTTCTATTGATCCAACGATAATGGCAACCTGGTGTGTATCATGAAACCCGAGTGAAATGTATTGTGACAGCAGGCTTTTTTTGTTAAGCATGTTGAGCCAGGCATGCCCGGTTAGCAACAGGAAGACTATACATTGCAGAAAAACCCTCACCGTTTTAAGCCGGTTGGAATTATCCGGAACGGGCACATCTATTTTTTGAAACCATGACCGTAAACCCTGCCCGGCGCCGCACAATATTAACATTGCCATCGGCGCACCAAAATTTCCGGCCCGCTCAATTAATTCGGCAAAAGGTTCGCCGGATACAGGCCGGAGGGTAGCAGTAACCAATCCCCATACCACTAACCACAGGGCAACAATCCTTACCGGGTAAACAAGCATGCTGATCCCCATCAATATATCAACAGATCCCGTTATCGGCATAAGCTGATAAGCCATGGAATGCCCAATACCCACCACCGCAAAATAATTACACCAGATAGATTTTGTGATGATACCAAAAGCCCCATGGCCAATAAAGCACATAGCCGAGGCCATACGCAGCACATAGTAAATTTTTGTTTCTGAGGTTGATTGTAACATGTTAATTATATCTGATCACTCTTTCCAAAATAATGTATTCGGATGAAAATGCTTCCAGGAGTGCCAGTTTTCGTGGTAGTCTTGGATTTTACCTAAACGGATGCCTTTCATTGTCCCCAAAGTTGCCACACCATCCCAATCCCATACAGAAGCGGTCTCCTGGTCAGTAAGCCTGCCCGCTGTATCCAGTTTAAAATGCAATGCCTTTCCTTTTACAACCCGGTTAAAAGCATGATAACTAAGGCTGTCGTTCTCTATAGCTACCAGCAGCGGAGTTTGGTTGATATGGTCATTTACCACATGCTTTTTACTGAGCTGCCGCCAATCGTATGCTTTAGCCTGTCCGTTTAATATTAAAGCCACTACCCAGCTTTTTCTTATCAGCGTATCTTTATTTTTTAACGTACTGTCTTTATCCACCACCTGTAAACGATCATAATTTTTAAGGTCGTTGTAATCCTTTAAATAATGTTTATCGGGTTGTAAAATAAGCGTACCGGGGTGCCTTGTTATCCAGGCTCCCAGGGTTGATTGTTCATAACGCAGTTCTTGCAGGTGATATCCTTTTAGTTTACCCACAACTGCGGTACCCGTTGCCTGGTACCACCATGTTTTTGTTCCGGTATCCTCAATAATTGCATTATAATTTCTCGCTCCTACCAGCCTGAAGTTTTGTTTAATACCATTAACTAGCGGGCTGTAAACCCTGCCAGTACGACACATGGTACAATAAGTAACAAGCACCGGCTCGGTACCTACACTATCCTCAATTTTATGATGATACCCTAAGTATACCAAGGGATAGGCTTTTGCTATCCCGTCATGTGTCAAGCCAATTATTACTGCATTTTCGGGCACCTTATTATAGATAGAAGTAACAAACTTTACAGTTTGAGGCTCTTCAAACATCGTTTCGGCCTTATACATAAAATCGGTAAAGTAAAAACTGCCCAAACAAAGCGCCAGTACCACTAACTTACTGATCTTACCTGTTTTTGAGTTTTTTGAAAAATATTTTACAAGGTACCAGATAATAACTGTCCCGCCTGCAATACGTAGTGGAAATATAATTTTTTCAAGATAATATGCTACCGCAATCGCATCCAGGTCCTGACTGCCGGGAAACGGCATCAGCAGGTAAGCGTGTATCAGCCCGGGAATTACCAGCAATATAATCCCTATCAAGAAAAAAGGCGACCTCATTTTTGTTTTCATTTGATTTATCTCAGGCTCGCATATCTGTTGGACGAGGGCAAATAGCTGCTGATTTCAAAATTTTTTGTTGACTTATCTTGTCAACCTATTGGCTTATAATGGCGCTAAATTTATCAAATTTTATAAAATGATGCAATAGAGGTAGATTTTAAATATTCAGTCGGAAAAGCATGATGGTAAAAGCAGAAGAGTGAAATCGTACTTACACAAACTTATATTGCAAAATAGCAGTAACAACAGGCGTTGTTAATTTAATATTATGTTTAACATGCAAAGGCATTTCAATAAAGTCCCCGGTACCTAAGGCATAAAAGTTTTCACCAACAGTGCATTCACAACGGCCATCCAGGATAAAAAAACTTTCTAAAAAATTACTATGTTCTTCATCAGGAACATCCGTTTTAGTTATTACAAGCATTTGCCGAACCTTGTCGTCCTCTCTTATAACATGGCATACAAAATCTTCGGTTGGTTCATCCGGGATTAAATAAGCCAGCGCTTTTAACCATGGCTGAGGACCACCAGAATGGGTGATAAAGGGGAGGCTATCTAAATTTAAATCAGCCTGATCAAACCCAATAGCAGCCAATACGTTTTGTTTAACCAAAGGATCAGGTTCAATGGCTGTTAAATCAGCAAATCTTTCAAGAGCCAACTCAACAGATGCCAGCGCTTCCTTTACTTCAGGATAGAGCATAGTCATCTGAATAAGATATGCCTGGTCTTCTTCACCAAGCAACCCGAGGCAGTATTCCTCTAAAACACCGCTCTCAAGATATTTTTGTATATCCACTATGTCTTAATTACGGTTAGTGTTTGCTGCTAAATTCATCCTCTTGTAAATGCAATTTACCCTGTCGGCACTGTTTAATCAAATTTTACCGCTCTACCTTTTAAAACACAAAGGTATTAATACTTTATGACCGAACAAATTGAAGAGCATTGCGGAATCACGCTGATCCAGGTTTTGACTTTATCTTGTGAAGGTATTTCTCATTCAAAACAAACTTTACCATGCTATATTAAGCATTTATAAAAAAACTTTACTTTATTAGTAAAATGAAACTGAGAGTTGCAAGGCATACAAAAGATTTAAACCGTATGATTGATTTTTATGGAAGAATTTTGGGCCTTAAAGTCATCAATCAATTTAAAGATCATAACAATTATGACGGTGTTCTTTTAGGTATGCCCGGACTGGATTGGCACCTGGAGTTCACAATTTCTGAAACAACCCCGGTACACTCAGCGGATGAAGATGATCTGCTGGTATTTTACGCCAACTCATTAACTGAATTCCAGGCTATAAAAGAAAAGTTTGTTGCAAACCGCATAAAGCATGTTGAGCCAAAAAATCCTTATTGGGCAAAACACGGCATTACCTTTGAAGATCCTGATGGTTTTAGAATTGTTCTTTCCGTTATTATGCGCTGAAATTAAAATATTCAAACAATTTTTAATATTTTACATTGTGACATAATAAACTATCACAATATGACCAGAACCCTTGGAATTGTATTCATCATTATTGGTGCTGTGATGCTTATTTGGACGGGCTTTACTTACACTAAAAAAGAAAACATTGTTGATGCCGGCCCGATACACATATCGGCCGACAGGCAAAAAACAGTGAGCTGGCCGCCTTATCTGGGTGGAATATTGCTTATCGGAGGGATAGCGATTGTGGCTACGGCTAAAAAAACGTCGTAGAGGCACGGTATTTCGCATCCTTATAGAACGGATATCACTACCTTAGCATCAATGATCTTCGATTTTCGCTTAAAGGTATTTTATACTGTTGCACAAAGGCTAAGCTTTACCAAAGCTGCTGCCGAGCTGTTTATTACGCAGCCTGCCGTTACCAAACATATTAAGGAACTGGAACAACAGCTTAATGTTCAGCTATTCAGGCGTAATGGTAACAGCATTGTTTTAACCACTGCTGGTGAGATTTTAACACAATACGCCGAAAAGATATTTCACACCTATACCGAACTGGAAACTGAACTGGCACAACTAAATAATATGGAAGCCGGTACTGTACACATCGGTGCAAGCACCACAGTTGCGCAAACTATTTTGCCTAAGATTCTTGCCTTATTTAAAAAGACATACCCTGCGGTTACCTTTACTTTTACCCAGGCCAACACCGATGTAATAACGCAAATGGTGTTGGCCGAAAAAATTGATATTGCCATAGTTGAAGGCGCAGCTCATTACCCGCAGATAGCTTATACACCATTTGTTAAGGACGAGATTATTTTGGTAACAAGGGCAAATAACCAACTGTCAAAAAAAGCGGAGATAACGCCCAAACAGTTATTAACCATACCATTGATTTTGCGGGAAGCGGGTTCCGGTACATTGGACGTTATATTTAATGCGCTTTCCCACGTTGGCATCAATCCAAAAGACCTTAATATAGAAATACAATTGGAAAGCAGTATCGCCATAAAGCAATACCTTTTATATTCGGAAACCGCTACCTTTCTTTCTATTCAATCTGTTATCAGCGAATTAAAATATAACGAATTGAGTATAATTGAAATTAAGGGACTTGAAATTTTCCGGACCTTTCAATTCATTCAACTACATGGCAAAAACGCAAAACTGATTGATCTCTTCAAACGTTTTTGTTTAAGCAGCTATAACTTAAAGTAATCAGCAATTACTATTTATGATTTGTTGTAAGTAATAACTAACCGCACTTTTGGTTATTAACTCAACATAATTTATGGAACTGATAACTACAGATATATGCATTATAGGAGCCGGGCCGGTTGGGCTGTTTGCTGTTTTTGAAGCCGGCTTATTAAAAATGCGCTGTCATTTAATTGATGTTTTACCCCAGGTTGGCGGGCAGCTTTCCGAAATCTATCCGCAAAAACCTATCTATGATATTCCCGGCTTCCCTACCGTCAACGCCCAGCAATTGGTTGATGGCTTAATGGAACAGATTGAACCGTTTAAACCAACCTTTTCTTTAGCCGAACGGGTTAACGAATTGCAGCAACTGGAAGATGGTTCGTTTATTACCACAACCAGCGATGGCACCGAAGTGCACAGCAAAGTAGTAGTTATAGCCGGAGGTTTAGGCTGCTTTGAGCCGCGAAAACCTGCCATTGATAACCTGGAGGCATTTGAGGGTAAAGGTGTTGCCTACATGGTGAAAAATCCTGAGGCGTACCGTGGTCGTAAAGTGGTATTGGCCGGGGGCGGCGACTCCGCCTTAGACTGGACCGTTTTTTTAGCTGATATTGCTGAAAAGGTTACTTTAATACACCGCGGCGATACTTTTCGCGGCGCACCGGATACTGCCGGGAAGGTATTTGAACTTGCAAAAGAAGGCCGGATCAATCTCATTTTGCAGGCACATATTAAAGCTATAAATGGAAATGGGCATTTGCAACAGGTGGAAGTAATTGGCCGGGACAATGAAACATCCATAATTGAAGCCGACAACCTGATCCCATTGTTTGGCTTAACGCCAAAACTCGGCCCGATTGCCGAATGGGGTCTTAATGTTGATAAATCGGCTATTATGGTTGATACGGTAGATTACAGCACTAACGTAAAAGGAGTATATGCTATTGGCGATATCAATATTTATCCAGGTAAATTAAAGCTGATCCTGTGCGGTTTTCACGAAGCAGCACTAATGGCTCAAAGCGCTTTTAAACAGGTTTATCCCGATCAAAAACTGAGCTTTAAATATACTACTGTGTATGGTGTAAGTGCTTTTTAGCAGAAAGCGGAAAGCTCAAAGACCAAAGCTAAGTTTGTAATGCATAAAACTATTTACTCATAAAAGCTTTAAGCCTTCTGCTTTCAGCTTTTAGCTTCCTAAAATACAATGATCAATTTAATAATTGAAGACAGGGCCGGCCTCCGGCGGCCCGTTGAAATTCCCGAAGACATCAGCCTGAGCCTGATGGAAGTTTTAAAGGCATCAGACCATAACATACTGGCTACGTGCGGAGGTATGGCACTTTGCGCTACCTGCCATGTACAAGTTTTAGAAGGGCCCGAAAAATATTTTCATGCCACAGATCAGGAGCTTGACCTGCTGGATACACTACCTGATGCCGGCCACGACAGCCGCCTTGCCTGCCAGTTAAGGATAAGTGAAGATATGGATGGTATGATCTTCAGGATAAAGGGAGAAGAATAATTAAATTCACCAGACCTCTCAATTTTCAGGTGATTGGTTCTGTAAGATATCATTATTCCTGTTTTTCCAACTGTTCCCAATTTTCAGGGAACGGAATATCCCGCATAGTTAAGGGCATAAAATTATTGATGTGATAATCAACTCCATCTTTATTATACATAAAGAAAGGGTCTTTTTTAAAATGGATGTAATCCGATTCCAGTTGTACTTTCAAGTTATTGAGCCGCCCGATATAAATAGGATCATAAGCAGATTGATTTAGCAAAAGCTTTTCAATATAACCCAACAAGTTATAACAGGTGGTAAATTGTCCGCTGGCAATAATACAGCCCTCACTGTGTCGCTGGGTTATGGCGGTTTTGTCAAACCATAAAGTTGTTCCCATATTAAATGCTGTTTGGGCTACAATCTGCATATCACGGCTGGGGTTTAAAAATGGTGAAGGAGGCGGATTTTTTTTCCTGTAAAGATCGCTGGAAAAAGCAAGATCATATATATGATTACCTTTGCCTCGGTTCTGCCACTCCGGCGAGCCATAAAATTTATTGTAAAGCAACTGCCTTATCCGTTTCAAAAACACACTCATATTTAAAAGCAGCACCGAATCCACCCTGGCAACCAGCATTTGTTTAAGCACCACCATTGGTGTTTTAGTAAAATAATTGATCAATAATTTTATGATCTTTTCTGTAAAGCTTTTTCTTAATGCTGATGGTGAATTTTTATCGCCCATTACCAGTTTCTTTAAGCTACTAACTGCCAATAAGAAGATAGCAGGTATTACAACAAGCACTCCACCAATAAAGCCTAAAAATGTATTTTGAAAATAAAGTCCCGATACAATACAGGCCAGGGCAGCTAAAAAGGCAATTGTCATTATCCAGTTTACACCTGCCAGGCTTATACCCTTATGTTTAGATTGGGACGGGTTAACGTAGGGTTTAATGAAGTAACTTCCTACGTCGTTAACGAGCATTAAATCAAACGAATTAAACGAAGTTTCCCTCCTTCTCCTTCTGCCGTCAGCATACATCATGCTTTGCAAACCCTGGTTATCGGTAATACCGCCATCCATAAAACCAACATTTTTATTGGCTATAAATACTTTCTCCTCCTTATCGCCGGTTTGAGGTATTAAAGTAAGGGCATTTTTTAGTTCATCGTTATTTAAACCATTATGGGCAAAATCTTCAGGAAATACAATCGGTTCAAAACCCGCAGGAAAGCAGGAAGATGCGGCGAGCACGTCGCTCAGTTTTAATTGTGCACCTGCAGCGTGGCTAAGGTAAATATTCTCGTTCCCAAATTTATAATAAGGATCAGCTCCGCCATCTGTTACCAGCTTTATATCCTGCCTGAAAGAAAGACCGGTGTAAAATTCTGTTGTATTAAAACACACCTCCTGCAAATGACCTTCCTTATAATACAATGACTGCATTGTTTGACCGTCGAAGAGATATTCATCATACGCCAGTGAAAAAGCGTTGATAATATTACGACTCTTATCCGGCCGATTGATCCATCGGTTTTTATCAGCAAGTATTTCCAATGCATTTTGCAGCAGGAAGTCGCCGGATAAGCTGTTGAACAGTTTAACATAAAATTCCTTAAATTTTTCTCCACGTGCATTATACAGCGCATACAATGTTGTGGCGATGGTGCCTCCGGACGCCGAAGACATGTAAGTCACCTGCTCCAAAAGTCGTTTACCTTGCAATGAATCGCTTTCATTGTCAAACGTTAATTTGTTAAAATATGACAGAACACCCAGCGCAAAAGAAGCGGCGCGAAAGCCGCCACCCGAAAACGCCAGGGCAATATTTTCAAAAGGCTTAATTGACTTAACCTGCATATTGAGTTCAGCATGCTGGCTTGAAAAAGTGACATTTTCCATGAGAGAGGCTTTAAGGTTTACTAAAATAAAGTTAGCAATAATTATTACAGCAAATAATTTTTATTGATTTGTTTGAGGGGCTATTTTTTATTAAGACCTTTAATGTATAATCATCAATTAATCATGAAAAAAATATTATTTGTCCTTGTCATATCAACTATTGCAATGAACGTTGCCCATGCGCAAAGCAATTGGATAAACTATAAAATGGATAATAAAATATCTGTTAAGCTTCCGGCCCAACCGCAACCGGCACAAGAAGGTGGTACAATGGTACAAGATAAAGACAGCCTGATTTATCTGACCGTCTTGGTCGACTTTGTAAAAACCGCTAATGTTGATTCAACTGCATTAGCACCCTATTTATCTTCCCAGCAATTTGCCG
>JAQNCM010000643.1 GCA_029237615.1 Mucilaginibacter sp. | reverse complement strand
ATAAGCAGTATTTCCAGTACCCATTTGTGTTAAATCGTAACGTACCAAAGCATATCCATTAGTAGTTGCAAAATCTACAATGGCTTTAACATAATCTTGATAAGTATATCCGGCGGCTATTATTGGGAATACTGATTCATTTGCTTTTGCCGGCACAGTGATGATATATTGTACATTGGTCGCCCTTGAATTTATACCTGTTATAAATGTTTGTAATGCAGTTATATATGCCGATGGAGTTAACGATTTTGGAGCATAATACAAAGTATTAGTGCCAAGGGCGATGCCTAAAAACTTGGGTGCGTTTTTTGCAACCGCCGGGTTATTCAAATAAAACGCTATCTCGTCCATTGCATCGGGCGTATTCCAGTCCTGTACGCCGGTGCCCCCTTTTGAGAGCGTATAAATGAATGGCGAAGAAGTTATATTGCTCCATATTTCCAGTCCCGCAATTTCAACATTTGCAGTTGCTGTGATTACAATAATATCAGTTGTTTTAGTGAGCTGCTGGAATTGTGTTATTGGGCTTCCGTCAAATGTATTTTGCAAGCCAGTTCCTGAAAGCGCTTTGGTTTTTACGGTATTCCCGTTAATGCTTATTTGTACAGACCCGGACGAGGCGGACGAGTTGTAAATTATATCAGCATAATTAATACTTACATTAGTTATACTTATGCTTTGCCCGGCTGTTAATTTAAGTCGGCTGTTGGTTGATCCGGCCGCTATTAATGTCCCTGTTGTAGATGCTCCGAAATTTGCAAAGAATAATTCATACATGTTTATAAAAACGGGATAGCCGGTGCCCTTTTTCGGGGAAAGATTTTTATTGGCTGCGTTAAGTATAGATCGTTGCAGCAACCAACCAAGCCCCAATTGATAATAACTAGACCCAGTTCCTCCTAAAAAACTGTCTCCAATAATTACAGTAGTATTTGAGGTGGTTGTAAGGCTACTTATAGATACGGTAGAATTTGGGTCTATGGTTTTGTTTTGGTCATGTTTCTTACAACCAACAACTATTATTAACAAAAACAATATAAACGTAATAAATTTATTCATAATAGTTAGTTTACAGTTTAATAACAGCCTCTTTATGGAATATTCCCTTTATGTTTTTTAGATGCATGGGATCAACGGGGTTGTAGTCATTATTAATCGATGATAAATTTGCGTAGTCGTCTACAATTCCATTAAACATTTTTAATATAATACCGCCTACAGTTACAAATACGTAGGGACGACCTTTTACGAGCCAATCAAAGCCCTCTAATCTGCTGCCTACAAACCAATCGCCGGGGTTATATTCAGGAGCCATACTAAACCCCTCGATCTCGAAAGCGAAGCACTCACCCCGAACTAAAGGGAAAGATATTTTTTGAATGGAATTGTCATATACTTTATTTTCATAGCCACTCAAAAACCCCCCTGATGCTTTAAGAGATACTACATACATATTAAGGTTATCGTTCTGGATTGCCACCCGTTTAATATTTTCAGTGGCATTCGTTTGATAGGGGTTGTGTTCTCCGTCGAACCCCTTGTCGGATTTAAGCGAATGACTATTTATTTCTTTTGGGAATGTTTTTTTAAATTTTACACCCTTGTCTTCTATTATCCAATCAATATTATATTCAGGAAATTTATTTTCTAAAACAATTCTAACGTTAGCCGAAATAGGCAATTCGCCACGTTCCATTTTCCCGTAGTTGCCCTCATTCATACCGTCTAATAGCTGCGCAAAGTGCCGTTTCGCCTTGTATCCTTTTTCAAGCCTCAACGCCTGTAAATTGTTTTTCATTATTTAGTTTGTAAATACAAATAAATTGTATGTAAAGTTTGTATTATTAAAAGTTTCTGTCTATATTTGAAGTAATTACTAACAAAGCTAACAAATATTAATCAATATGCAAATTGTAGAAGAGACTGCGCCTGCTAAAAAGGCTTATACAGCAACCCTAAGGGCATTGAAGCCGGGAAAAGAAAGCTTGTTGTTAGGTTTGGATCAGCGTAAAAAAATAGATGTTATTATAGGTAGATTGAAAAAAGAAGCCATGAAATTTCAGACCCATAAGGAGAATGGATTCCTTAAAGTTTATCGCCTAAAATAAAAAATAAAAAAATTTGTAAAAATACTTGTAATATTAAAATGTATTACTAACTTTACAAACATAATACAAGGTTTGACAATGGAAGCGTACCAAATAAGAGATATAATAAACATGACAGTAGATGCTACGGTGGAGCGCATGACTATCGAGGCCGGGGGATTAACTGCAAGAATATCTTTAAAACAGGCTTATAAAACTTATGGTAAAACAGCGGTTGAATTTTGGATTAGAACCGGGCTAATAAAAACCCAAAAAATGGGCGATAATAATTCTAAGGTAACGCTGGACAGGATAGAGTTAAGGCTCTTATCAAAGACGGATAACAGAGCATTATATTTTAACAGTAAATAATATAAACAAAGAAATGGCCCGACTGTAACCGGGCCAAATCAAATAAATTAATGAACATGACAAAGGTAAAACTAATCAGCCAAAGAAACAACAACCAATTTGTTTACGAGATCTCTAAGATTTTGCCCCGCGACAATGGCTCACAAGCGGGGGTTAACGCATTAGCAGAAAGCTTAAAAAGGGGCGATGCTTATTTAAAAGAACAATCTACTAACAGACAGGAGGCTATCAATGTATAAGTATCTAACAAGCTTTGACAGTTTTAGTTGGTGGCAACAGCTTGCCATAACCGGTATAATGTTAATTGCTATTTCAACATTCATCGCCTTTTTGGTCATATCAATTCACGTTTACCACACGCTTAAAAGGACAAATATTTCGGTTAAATACAATAAAAAATCAACCGAAGAAATTTATCAACAATTGGGAGGGTATAAGAAATGATCGCTGTAACCAACCCTCAACAGTTTGAAAAAACGAAAAAAGCCGCCTTTGCCAGTTTTTGCAAGGACATGGTTTTAAATCAAAAGCAGCAATTGAGAAAAGCTTTTGATGCTGCATTATTAGATAGTACCGCACAGGCTTACATAGACATTGCCAGAAATTTAAGCTTTAACGAACTGGCCGCTGAAATGGAACGAGACTTAGAAACCGAAAGAATGTTATCACACCTAACTAATCACTAAATCATTATGAAAATAATAAATAAAAAATTAATATCTGTATATGAATCGGATATAGTAGATGGAAAATTTATAAATAAAACCGTTACAGAAGTAGGCGATGATTGCTTTTACAATATGCCGTCTTTACGGGCGGTTTCCTTGCCAAAGGTTACGGCGATAGGGAGCCGCAATTTCCGCCATAACGCCGCCTTAACAAGTGTAAGCGTGCCTTTACTGGCGCAATGTGGTGATGGCAATTTCAGCCATAACGCCGCCTTAACAAGTGTAAGCGTGCCTTTACTGGCGCAATGTGGTGATGGCAATTTCAGCGATAACGCCGCCTTAACAAGTGTAA
>JAQNCM010000576.1 GCA_029237615.1 Mucilaginibacter sp. | reverse complement strand
ACGCGATGCGCCTACCCTTCGAACCTCCGGTGCTGCCGATGCTGGCAAAGCGGATCGATGCATTGCCTGAGGAGGGCTCGTGGATCTTCGAGCCCAAGTGGGATGGCTTTCGCGCGCTCATCTTTCGCGATCGCGGCGAGATCCTGATTCAGAGCCGGGACGAGAAGTCGTTGAACCGCTACTTCCCGGATCTGATCGAGCCGTTGCTTGAGCAGCTTCCCGAAGAGTGCGTGCTCGATGGCGAGATCGTGATCGCACGCAACGGTGCGCTCGACTTCGATGCTCTTCAACTGCGCATCCATCCTGCGGCGTCCCGCGTGAAGCTGCTGGCGCAGCAGACTCCGGCGTCCTTCGTCATCTTCGATCTGCTGGCAGAAGGCGAGAGCGACCTGCGGGCTCAACAGTTCTCGAATCGGCAGGCGCGGATGCAGCAGATGCTGTCGCAGATTACGCCGCCGCTCCACTTAACTCCGTCCACGACCGACCGGAGTGTCGCGTCCGATTGGTTCCGGCGCTTCGAAGGCGCAGGCCTCGATGGGGTCATCGTCAAGCCGCCGGATGGCGAGTATCAACCGGGCAAGCGCGTGATGTACAAGGTCAAGCATGAGCGCGACTGCGACTGCGTGGTGGCGGGCTTCCGCTGGTACAAGGAGAGCGAAGGGACTCAGGTCGGTTCGCTGCTGCTCGGGCTCTATGACGACAGCGGCGCGCTGCAGCATGTTGGTGTGTGTGCGTCCTTTACAAAGGAGAAGCGAGCCGAACTGGTTGAGTTTCTCGCGCCCTATCGCAAGGGTGCGCTGATGGATCACCCGTGGGCCTCCTGGGCCGATGAAGAAGCGGTCGGAGCCGGCGAGCAGCGCATGCCGGGCGGCAAGAGCCGCTGGAGCCAGGGCAAGGATCTATCATGGGAGCCGCTGCGGCCGGAGCTAGTGGTGGAGGTTGCATACGAGCACATGCAGGGGCCGCGCTTCCGTCATATGGCGCACTTCCGGCGCTGGCGCACGGATAAGTCACCCACGGAATGCACCTATGCGCAGCTCGAAGTAGTGCCGGCACATGAGCTGAGCGAGATATTCGCGGAAGGCCGTTAGCTCCGATCGCGCAGTTATCCGGGCGAACTTATGCGGCGCAGTTACCTACGCAGTTATTCGCGGCTTGGATCATCATCTGGATCCGGCGTCTCCTGCGTAGGTCGCAACCCCTCGGGAACATGGCGTAGATTCACTCGAATGCGCGTCCAGGTGGACGAGCGGCCGCGCATTCTGTCCACCAGCACATCATCGGCGGCGAGATGGCCCGCAGCATCTGGATATCTCTGCTTCCAGCGCTCCAGTCCGTCCAGTGCCGCCGCTTCGCTCGGCGAATGGGCGATGACCAGCAGAGGCATCCTGGTGCGGGATCTCTTCGCCGGCGGCTTCTTCGGAGCAGCGCTCGCCTCAGCAGCAACGCTGCCAGCGGCCCTCTTCTTTGCGGCTGGCTTGGCGGCTTTCTTCGCGCGTGATGGCGACACCCGGGCTCCCTCGCCTTCCATCTTGCGGAAGTGAGGCGGCCACGGCGCATCGCCCACCCCGGAGGCTTCGTCGCGGGCAGCAAGTTCGAGCAGTGGTTCCAGCGAACCAGCGAGGGACTCGATCTCTGCATGGGGATCGCCCACATCTGCGAACCGCTGCGGCATCGTGAGCACGGTAAACTCTGCCGGGTCGCAAGTGGATACCTCGTCCCACCGCAGCGGCGCAGAGACGCGCGCGTCGGGAAGCGGGCGCACTGAATAGGCAGAAGCAGTGGTGCGGTCCTTGGCGTTCTGGTTGTAGTCCAGGAAAACGCCGTGCCGCTCCTCCTTCCACCACTTCGAGCTGGCCAGCTCGGGCAGCCGGCGCTCCACTTCGCGGGAGAGCGCGAGCGCGGCACGCCGCACTTCGCTGAAGGTCCAGCGCGGGTGGATGCGCACGATGACATGCATTCCCCGCGATCCGCTGGTCTTCGGCCAGCCGCGCAGTCCCACCTCTTCAAGCACCGCCTTCACCTCCAGCGACACCCGCCGCACATCGCTCCACGACACGCCGGGACCGGGGTCGAGGTCGATGCGCAACTCATCGGGATGGTCGAGCTCGCCCGCGCGCACAGGGTGGGGGTGCAGTTCGATGCAGCCCAGGTTGACGATCCAGGCCAGGCCGGCAGCGTCCTGCACAACGATCTCTTCGGCAGTGCGGCCCGATGGAAAGGAGAGGGTCACTGTACCCAGCCACGCGGGACGCTCCGCCGGCGCGCGCTTCTGATAGAAGGCCTCGCCTTCTGCACCGTTGACGAAACGCTTCAAGACGATAGGTCGGTTGCGAATACCGGCGAGCGCGCCGGGCGCAATGGACAGGTAATAGCGGACAAGGTCGAGCTTGGTGAGGCGCACGTCCCGGGAGAAATACAGCTTGTCCGGATGGGTGACACGGACCTCGCGGCCTTCGATGGTCAGCACCTCGGCGTCGGCGGCGTCTCTCGGCACCGCAACAGACTATACCGGCGAGAAACGGTTGTGCAGGGGACTAGACGCCGGCCCCGGTGGCAGGGTGAACATGCATCGAGCTGTATGTCAGCAAAGAACAAAAAAGCTAGCCGCTTCGTGCAATAGCTCAGGCTTGCGGCTGCCCGGCACCTTTGTTACGGCGGCCTGCGTACGATTGTTTGATACTTCGAGGGATGGCGTGGCGGCCCTTACGTCGGTGACAGCTCAGCCTTCGGCAAGACGCGGTGTCAGGCCGCGCCGCCCGGTCAGCAGCTCGGTAATCTTCTGGATCAGGATCACGGGTCCTTCCAGTTTGCTGATGAACATATCGGTGAGCTCGATGCCCTCGGGCATCTCATTCACGCCAGAGACAAGCACGAAGGGAATCTGCGGATACCTTGCCTTGACGGTGCGCGCCAGCTCCGTGCCGGTGATGCCTGGCATCAGTTGATCCGAGAGGATCAGGTCGACGGACCGGGTCGCAAGCACCTCCTGTGCTTCACGCGCAGAGTTTGCGGTCAATACCTCGAAGCCCGACTTTTCAAGCACCAGGCGCCTGAGAATCAGCGCATTCTCTTCATCATCCACACAGAGGATGATTATCTTCTGGGGCACAACTGGGTCTCCTGTAGTCACTTACTCTCTGCCGCCTTGACATAATCGAGCAGCTCCGGCGTCCTGACTTGCGAAACGGTGCCGGGTATAAAGATGCTGAAGCACGTAACATTCCCGGAGGAGAGCTTCAGACTGCGGAACTCAATCGTGCCTTCGTACTTCTGAATGATCCCCTTGCTGATCCAAAGGCCCAGTCCGGTACCCTTCGCCGCCTTGGTGGTGAAGAAGGGTTCGAACAGCCGACGCGCATGTTCCGCGGAGATACCGGCCCCGG
>JAQNCM010000141.1 GCA_029237615.1 Mucilaginibacter sp. | reverse complement strand
GGATCAGGGCGCTATTCCCAACAAAGCTATTGCCTTCAATGGTAGTTTTATCAAGGATCAATTGCTGTGCTCTCACATCTGATTCGCCAAGGGTAACAGCATCTGCAACAAAAGCCCCATCGCCAATTTCCAATAGCGGATGGGTTACACTGCTGGCTGTAGATATTTCTGTATCCTTACCAATTTTAGCCCCCAGCGCCCGGAAAAAGCTGGCAACATACACCGTTGCATAAATCGGATGCAAAACAATCAGGCTTAAGGACATTAACTGGTCTGCAAACCATTTACGCACATAAAACATGCTGTAAATCGGAAATTTTCCTGGCTTTATTTTACGCTGCAATAAACGGGTAAGTATAATTGTTTCTGCTGCGAAAAGAACGATGTACAGCAACGCAAGTAAAGGAGCATTGATCAGGTAAGTAAAATCATAATCTCCGGCAGAGTTATCCAGTTTATTTATTGCCATGATGGTTGGCAGTAAAGGCAGCAGAATAATGAAAGGGAAAACCATGATCGATAAGATAAATACCGTTTTGTATTTTCGCCTGGTAAAAGTTGAAACCGTTAAAGGCTGCGGCAGGTCTTCCATACTTTTCTTCTCCTTTAGCTGTGCCGGGCTGCCATGCCATACCTCACCGCTGCCAATTGTTTTACCTGGTTGTAAAAAGCTCAGGTCCTGCAATTCGCTCCAGGCGGCCATTTCGCTATCGCCGGCAATAATTGCACTGCTGCCAATGTAGGCATGATCTCCCAGGGTTATAGTGCGCAGCTTCAACATGCCGTCTTCAACAAAAGCATTATTCAAATTTGTTTGCGAACTGATACTTACATCACTCCCTATGGTGATCAGATCCTCCGCACCGAATGAAAATTCACTAATTTGGGCGTCGGAGGCAATATTCATGCCTAATAACCGTAAATAGGCCGGATATAAAGGTGTACCATTTAAAAATTGAGCTGGCAGTAAGCGTTGCATGGTTTTCACAAACCACCACCTGAAATAATAGGAGCCCCAAAGCGGATAATCGCCGGCTTTCATTTTTCCGATAACAAGCCACTTGGTACTAATACATAGCGCGGTAAATATGGGTGGTATAAAGGAAAACAGCAGTAAAGAAGTAAAAATTGAATAAGCTACATTATTGGTTTCCTGGTCAACATAATAATAACCTAAATAAGGGATAAATATCTGGAAGGCAAACAACCCGTAAATTATGAGCAATGCAATAGTTTGTGCTGCCCAGCAGGTAATATGCCGAAAGGCAGGTATTTTATTGAACACGCGTTTTGGTTTTAGCCTGGCCTCGGCCCGGGTGTTCCAAACTTCAATTAAGTTGCTTAACGGGCGATTAATGTATACATCCTTAAGCGATGCATTAGGCAAGCCCGCATCGCGCCTTAGTTGCGACACAAAGCCTGCAGCCAGCAACGAGTGCCCCCCAAGATCGGTAAAAAAGTCCATTGACGGATCAATCGCACGGTTAGGAAAAATCCTGTGCAGTACGGCCAGTACCCTGTCGGATACGGCGGCACTCATATCAAGTGTTTCAGCAGAACTATTCAGATCTACCGACAAAGAAGGTGGAACCGGTAACGCCTTCCGGTTTATTTTACCGCTTGGCATGCGGGGCATTTCGGGCATTACCATAATGGCTGATGGAACCATATACGAAGGCAGGCTTTTTGAAAGCTCCGCCCTGAAAACGTTTTCCTCAATACATGCAAGGCCTTCTGTTACCACGTAACCAACCAGGTGCTCCTGCCCGCTGGTATCTTTTTTTACTGCAACAGCAGCCGAACGTATACCCGCCAATTCATTCAGCTTGGATTCTATTTCCCCTAATTCTATACGGTAACCGCGTAACTTAATCTGGTCGTCAATACGCCCCTGCATATCAACGCTGCCATCTTTATTGATGATAGCAATATCACCGGTACGGTAAACCATATTGCCCGGCAGGGATGTGAGGGACGCCGGTTTACTCACAAATTTTTCTTTGGTAAGTTGCGGTAGTTTAACATATCCGTTTGATACCCCCGGCCCTGTAATTACCAACTCGCCGGCCTCACCAACCGGCACCAGGTTCATTGATTCGTCTACTACTGCTAAATTGTAATTTGGCAGCGGCTGACCGATAATAATAGGATCGCCGGGTTTAAGGGCAGCCATGGTTGCGGTAACAGTAGTTTCTGTAGGACCGTAACTATTAAAAAATTGTATCCCCTCTTTGGACCATTTGGCCAGCACCTGTGGGGTGCAAGCTTCGCCGCCAGCATTAACCAAGCGTAAACTGGGCAAGCTATCTTCCATTACTGCCAGTAAACTGGGCACGGCATGCAGAATGGTAATATTTTCGCGTTTTAATGTGTCGGCCAGCTCATCAATGGCTTTCGATGTGGTGTTATCAGCCACCCACAAAGTAGCGCCGGCAAAATAGCCGATCCAGGTTTCCTCGCACCACATATCAAATGATACAGAAAAACCCTGGTACACTTTATCCGTCGGTTTAATTTGTATAACTGTTTGCTCCGATCTTACCAGATGACATATCTGTTTGTGGCTAATCGGTATTCCTTTAGGCTTACCGGTACTGCCGGACGTATATAACACGTAAGCACAATCATCTGGCTGCGGGGCTGATTTTAAACTCCCGGCTTCTGTTTGGTGGCTTCTTCTTGGAATTTTAAGCATCGGGCAAGCTACATTCAGCTGCTGCATGCTGAAACAGGCGGCTGCTCCAACTTCCTGCAATATTACCTCTACACGCTCGGCAGGTATCTCACGATCAACGGGAACATAAGCGGCACCGGCTTTAACAATTCCTAATATAATAACATGCAGCTCTAAACCCCGTTGCCACCACACGCCAACAGCAGCTCCGCGGCCTATCCCTTTTTTTGCAAGGTAAATAGCTACAATATCGCTCCAATGGTCGAGTTCCGCATAGGTTAAAGATTCATCGTGAAAAATAAGAGCTGTTTTATCTGCAAATTCCCCGGCCGATTTGCTGAATAATGCCGGTAAAGTTTCTTCTCTAATTAGATCCGGACGATCAGCGCCAAGCACAATACTCAATTCATTCATAAAAAATTAACTCCAATCCGGGTTTTTCAGCTTGCTAACACAGATTTATATTACACCCAATAGTACAACATTGTTTGTAATGTTTATATAAAATAATGCGGAATAGTTTAACTTCATCGCCGTTATTACGTTAAAACAATAAATGAAACAGATGCCGGTAATTGCTGTTACCGGTTAATATTTTTAGCTCATGAACACCATTACTACCAATCATAAATTCCGATTTTTCCCTTTTTCCATTTGCCTGCTTATTACCCTTGTAATTGGTTTTGTGGCTTCGTTAGTTACACGTCCGCAAATTGCCGGTTGGTACAGTATGCTCAATAAGCCCTCCTTTAATCCACCGTCATGGTTGTTTGCACCGGTTTGGACGGTTATCTATATCCTGATAGCCACAGCGGCCTATATGGTTTGGGAGCGCAGGGACAATACGCCAAATTATGCTACTGCCAAAGCAGTTTACATTATACAGTTAACGCTTAATTTTTTGTGGTCGATTGTGTTTTTTGGTCTTCATCAAATTATATGGGCCTTGCTGGTGATCATAGTGCTATGGATAATGATTGTATTAAACATACGGTGGTTTGGCAAGTTCAGCAAAACCGCCGGCTGGCTGCTGCTGCCCTATTTTTTGTGGGTCAGCTTTGCCACAATTCTTAATTTAAGTATTTATTTATTAAACCGATAGCTTAAAAACGCTATTTTTATAGCACCTGACAGATACCATATGAAGAAATTATTTCTGATCCTTTCCTTACTGATTATTACGAGGTGTTTTGCAATGGCCGATACTGTAACCGTGACTTTAAATCACTTTGCCGTAAAAGAAAACCCTTTTGCCACAGACGAAGTAGCTGTTATAGCGGTGGACACGCTGGGTCATATCCGCGAAGATGTGAACGGTGTATTCAACTTCACGATGAATGGTTTTCAGGAAGAACTAACCTTTGACAAGGGGACTGCTTTTTACAGGCACAAAATTACTACCTCTACCTTTTTATATGCCAAACACCAGGATGATAAAGGCACACACGGCATATTATATTATATCTACAAGCATAACGATAAGTTAATGCCGCTTCATATCAGTTGGGTATTACTGCTTGCTATACCCTGCGCATTGTTTTTACTGGCTTATATGTTTAAGCGGTTTATTATTGTAGCCATTATCATCTTCGGCATTTTTGTGTATTTTAATTACCACAACGGCCTCAGCATACCTACATTTTTTGAGAGCATTATTGATGGGCTCAAGAATATTTTTTAGGTTAATATAATACGGTCAAGTTCTGCAATCTGAACGCAGTGAAGAATCTTTTTCATCGTGAATTTACGGAGGAAAGGCGTGACGCATATATAGAAAACGCAGAAGATTCTTCACTGCGTTCAGAATGACAAATAGCTAGTTGACGGCCTTTAATCTTCCGAACAACTATGATGATAACACCATGCAAAGGCAAATCATACAACTTACAACACTACTTCCTTCTCAACTCAATCACGGTAATCTCTGGCCATATGCCAAGCCGGCCTCTGAAGCCTAAAAAACCGAAACCCCTATTTACATACAGATATTTTCCCTCCTTTTGGTAAAGACCGGCCCATTGCGGATAAATATATTTAACCGGGCTCCACCGAAAGCCGAACAGTTCTACACCAAATTGCATTCCATGGGTATGACCGGCAAGTGTAAGGTGAATATGCTGATGATGATCCAGTGTTACCGCATCCCAGTGCGATGGGTCGTGCGACATCAGGATTTTAAAGGCATCGGATGACACATCACGGGCTGCCTTTTTTAAATCGCCATATTTATGGAAACGTCCTTTGCCCCAGTTCTCCACTCCTATCAGCGCAATTGATTTCCCGTCTTTTTTGATGGTGGCTGCCTCATTTAAAAGTAATTGAAAGCCAATCTCCTCATGTACCTTTTTTATGCGGTTAAGGTTGGCATATTTCTGATCTTTACTTTTCCATCTAATATAATCACCATAATCATGATTGCCCAGTACGGAGAATTTGCCATATGGAGCTTTAAGCCTTGAAAACAAAGGAATCCACCTGTCCATTTCCGATGCCTTGTTATTCACCAGGTCGCCGGTAAAAAGGATCAGGTCGCTGTTTTGCGCGTTCACCATCCTCACGCCTTTTTCAACGCCCTTTTCGCTGCTGAAGCTGCCCGAATGGATATCGGACAACTGTGTGATGGTGAAACCATCAAAGGTATCTGGTAAGTCATCAAAAAAAAGTGTTTCCCGGTGCACCTTATAACGATGCCGGCCACCTGTCATACCATAAAGCAAGCTAAAAAAAGGGACGGCGGCAACTACCAGTACAAGTTCACTTACCCATAGCGCTCTTGGCGGAAAATAGCTAAAAACCCTGACTGCGTCTTCAATTAATAAGACCGGTATGGCGATAAGTTTTGGCACCAGGGACAGCAGCATCAATGCCATAAGCCACGAGATTAAGGCAGTGGGCTGTTTTGACTTCCGGAAAATGGTACTATATAAAATGCCGGCGCTCAGTAAAATGTCATATAACCAGTAAACTCCTAAAATAAAAATGTTGCCGGTCAACGTGGTAACAGCCTGGAAAAAGTAGAGGTCGGCCATGATCCATAGCACAATGATGTAAGGTATCCTTTTTTTCATGTATAAATAGCAAAGGCTTTAACGGCTTGTTTGTTTGAGATTGGAAGAGATTTTAAAATTAACAGGACCAAGAAACAATAAGCGGCGACTTAAGAATGGCTCTTGCTACTTGATACCAGCTACTTGATACTTGATACCCCTTAAACAACACAGCTATCGATCCATTCCTCAGCGAGTTTCATTTCGGTAAAATACTGCGCTGTGATGCTGCCTATGCCCACGTCAATGCTTTTTTTGGCAGATAACCGGCTGAAAACGCTGGGCGAATAGATGAGCGCAAAATATTTTAAACCCGCCTCTTCCATCATCGGGAACCATTGATTACCGGTCCATTCAACGGCTTCTGACCAGCTTCCTAAAACATGTGTATTGTCATTTATAATCTTATGAACATTGTTTTTCTGCATCATTTTCAACATCTGCATACAGCCGCGCTGTACGGTTTCCAGGTTTTGGAAGCCCGTCCAATCCACATCCAGCCGTTTTTTTACTTTGTTGTATATGATGGTAACTGTGCTGTCGCAGTACGATGTATCCGAATTTTTAAAGGGCATAGGTTTTTTATCGACAGATAAAGGCAACCTGAAGAAGAAGGTAGCGCCCTTGCCTAACTCGCTCTCTATCCAAAAACTGCCCTGGTGCCTTTTTAATATTTCCGAAGAAATAAACAGCCCTAATCCTAAACCCTGAAAGCGCATGGAGGTATTATCAACCCTGTAATAGCGTTCAAATAAACGGTCAAGACTTTCGGGCGCAATACCAATCCCAAAATCCTGCACAGCTACAATGATATTATCCAACTCAATCCTGCATTTAACGATAACCTTATTACTATCAGGCGAATATTTGACGGCGTTATTTAAAAAATTATTTACTACCTGTTCCAATCTTAACTGGTCGCCGATGTACACTATATCTTTGTCCATTTCCAGGGTGATTCGATGCGACGGAGCGGTAAGCTGAACACTTTCAATACTATCTTCCAGCATCTGCCTGAAATTGAAAGACTGCATTACATAATTCATTTTACCGGCGTTGATTTTGGTTACGTCCAAAAGATCGGCTATCAGTTTCTCGAGGCGCCTAATATGATCACCAGATTTTTGAACAAATCCTCGCAGCTTTTCACTATCATTTGTACGGCGCATTAGCTGGTTGAAGGCCTTTATACTGGTTAAAGGTGTTTTTAACTCATGGCTTGCAATAGAAATAAATTCGTCTTTCCGCTCTTCCTGTGCCTTGTGTTCGGTAATATCCATTACTGAACCTACAAAACGAAATGGCGTATCATGTTCATCAAAGTAAACCTTCCCCATCGCCCTCAACCATCGCAGTTTTTTATCTTCGGCACCAATGATGCGGTATTCCACATCATAGTCGCCATTAGTCAATGATTTAACCAATACATCCCTGATCAGGATTTCAACCCTTTCCCGGTCTTCCGGATGCAATCGGTTTAAAAAATCCTCCTCATAATTAACAGGTTTATTGTGGGTAATCCCAAATAGTGCGCGGCTACGCTGATTCCATTCCACTGTCCCATTTTTCAGGTCCATGTCAAAAGTGCCTAATTGTGCGGAGGTGATTGCCATTTTTAAACTATCCTGAGTTTTGGAAAGTTCTCTGTCAGCTAAAACCATAGCTGTAACCTCAAAAACAAAAACCAGTATGCCATCAACTTTATCATTATTATTATCCAGCCTTGCCTGGTAAATAAAATTAAAGTACCGTTCCTCCACCGGGCCGTCGCTCATCCTTGCCAACGGAACAAGTAATTGATTACCCTCGAATGTTTTCCCGGTGCTGTAAACATTTTGTAGAATCTCCAGGATAGGCTGTCCTTTAAGTTCAGGCAAGGCATCAATTAAAGGTTTTCCAATCAGTTTTCTTCCGGGAAACAACTGTTGGTAAAGCGGATTTACTAATTCAAATATAAACCCGGGGCCATCCAAAACACAAATACCTGCGGGCGCCTGCATTAAAAACTGGTTCAACCGGTCGCGCTGCCTGGTGACTTCAACCTGCGCCAGTTCAAGCTTCTGTTTTGTTTTTTCTGCATTGTTTAAGGCTCTTATTTTTTCGGTGGTTTCAATAACGGTTACCAGTATGCCGCCAATTTCACCATTTTCATCACGAATAGGGCTATAGGAAAAGTCAAAATAACATTCCTCAATATATCCGTTTCTATCTAAAGGCAGCATAAAGGATTGAAAACGCACAGGTATCCCGTTCATCACACCTTCAAACATGGGGCCGATAATATCCCATATTTCCCGGAATGTTTCGCGCGTGCTGATCCCCATCGCCTGTGGGTGCTTAGTTGTACCCAATATGGGCCTGAAACTGTCATTATAGAGCTGGGTATATTCTCGGCCCCAAGCTATATACTTTGGAAAAGGAGAAGAAAGTAAAATCCCAACTGCTATTTTTAAAACAACAGGCCAGGATTCCGCAGGGCCAATGGGTGTTTGCGACCAGTCTATGGACCTGATCAGTTCGCCCATTTCGCCTCCGCCTTGTAAATAAGGCAGCGCTACAGTACCTACACTTTCTTTTAATGACATTATAACAAAATAATTTTCAATATATAATTTAAGCTGATATCTAACAAGCTAATTAACATAGTTTTGATGCACAGCGGGGTTCCGTAAAATCCGGCTGAAGTAAACAGGTAAATAAATATAACAGTATCATATCACAGTGGTTTTACCCTATAAATAAGTATTTTTAATATACAATTATAACTGCCCTTGAATAGGACAAACCAAAGGCGTTATCAGTATAATAAATGTTTTAAATTAGTTTGAATTGTTTGATTTAGTGATTAACTTAGTATAAGCAACTGATATAATCAACTTAATAATAGGAGGATATCATGAAAAAAGTTAAAAAGAGCATGCAGGAAGTTCTAACTGAACTGAATGCAGAAGAGCAGGTCCCTCACACTTCAATCCAAAATTCCTGTTATCATCCAAAGGCTTTTGATCATTCACATGGCAGGATTAACAAAACCCCGTTTGGAACGGATCATGAGCCTGGCATTTTTCGAAAAAGTTGGTAATTACACTTTTCCGGGCTTTTTCGAGGCGCATCAGAGAAAAAACACACTTCCCTGAATGGCAAATTGCTGCTAGTTAACGTGCGAAGTTAATGCGGCCCGAACCTAACGATTATTCACTTTTTTGATCGAATTGTTTTACAGTGCTGATCAAACTTTCTAAAGTAAAAGGCTTGGAAAGAAAACCGTCTGCTTTACACTCTCTTGCTATTGCTTCAAGGTTAGCTGAACCTGATATTAATATTACAGGAATATGTGAAGTGATAGGATTCGCCTTTAGATCTTTGCATAATAAATGACCGTATCCGCCAGAGAGCCTTACATCCAGCAATATTAACTCGGGAGCAAAATCAATAAGATATTCCAAAGGCTCATAATGATTAATTGCAATAGCATCATAACCTTCCTCCCCAAGGACGGTTTCTACAAGTTCCAGCGTGCTTTTTTCGTCCTCAAGAATTACTATCCTTTTGCTCATTCAGTACAATTTCCAACAAAAACTTTTAATTTTTAAAATTGTTTTAAAGATTAAATAATATTTAGCGCAATAGCATACTCAAATATCCATTTTCTATTGTCTCTATAAATGAGGCTTGTATGCGTTTAAATAAAGCAATATGCGTTTAAACAGCTATTGCATAATCGCGAGAACTGTTTATCAACTAAAAAGGCATCCCAATGCCGAAGTTTAACTGCATAAAATTATAAGTATCGCCGCTGTTGCTTGTACGATAACTTGCCTTAAATTGCCCTGAATGGAATAACTCATTAAAATGGTCTATCAGTACCCATTGCTGCGAGCCATTAAACTGCGGGTCTTTAAACTTGAACGCTGCATCAAGCCGGAACACAAAGAATCCAAGATCAAACCTTAAACCTGTGCCGATATCCATTGCAGTTGAATTTAAGATATTATTAAACCTGAACTCCACATTAGGATCAGGCGGGGAAGTTTGTTTATATAAGCGCCAAACATTTCCTGCATCCACAAATAGCGCTCCTTTTAATTTCGATCCAAAAAAATCATTCAGCAACTTATACCGGTATTCCAGGTTGGCAATGATCTTAACTTCTCCGTATTGATCAAGATATTTAAACTGAGACCTCACGGAATCGGCGCGCGGCCCTGCACCGTATATGCCTGCATAATAGGTTGCCCTGTTAAATTGCCCCGGCCCTAAGGTGCGCGGCAGCCACGCCCGCATGTCATTAGCTCCTCCTGCATAAAAGTTTTTTTCGAATATCAATCCATTCTCCGGATTATTACCGCCACCGGCGCTATTGCCATATGGAACACCCAAACCAGGATTTAAACGAAATATAAGCTGACGCTCGCCGCCGAGGCTACGATAGAGACGCAGGTCAACCTCGCCCTTTGCATATTGTGAAAAAGTATACCCGGCAAAAGTCCGCTTTCCTAAAGTATCTCTGGGTGTATTAAAAGCGTTGCTTACCAAAGCAAGCAAATTCCCCCCTACGTCCAAACTTCCCCTGAAATAGGTGAAACTTGAAAATGTATTCAGCATAATGGAATTATACTGAAAAGTGTATTGGCTCCCCGTGGTATAAACTGTGCGGCCAATAAGGTAAAAATAAGAATACAGGTTTTTTGATAATAACTCCTGTTTTGCTATAGGATTAATTACACCCCTCGAAAATTCAATATCAATAGGGGTAACGGTATGGAGTTTCCGGCCGGTCTCCGCAAAATCATAGGTAATGGAGTTTATAAAGCTTGTACGATTGACCAGAGAGTTTTGATAAAACAACTGGTAATTGGTAGAAAAAGTGGTATGTGGTACCCCATATTTCCCTAATGTTGGAAAGTCCCATGGCGAAATAATGAGCGGGTAAATCAAACTTGCACCTATCCGCAAGTCCTGATTTTCTATGCCATTTGGGTTTACCTTAGATGAGCCATTATCATACAATACACTCCAGTTGGTTTTTATCTGCAGAATGGCAGCACTTTTAAACACATTACGGTCGGTAAAAGTATTGCCAAAATTATAGCCAAACCGGCCGCCGTTAAACAGAAACTCCCCTTCTATCCGGTCGCTCATTTGTTTTAGCGGGACTATATCAATTTTGGTATCCAGGCGATGGGTACTGTCGGGCAGTTTTTTATAGGTTGGGTTGGGCACATTCCGGAATACATTTAACTCCGATAGGCGCGACGTTGTTAGCGTTTGCTTATCAATGTCATATAACTGGCCCTTGCGCTGGTAGACATAATCTATGATTGGCGCGGGTTTAAATTTATGCGAATAATCAACATACCTGAACTGCGAATCAACCTGTATGGTATCGGCCTTGCCAGACGTTCTGCCTGAACTGTTGGCAACCGTTATTAATGTATTATTGATAGTATAAAGCGGGTGTGCGGTTTTACCTATCGGGTTATCAATCGTCATTTTGATATCCACCACACTGCTCATAAAGGTAGAATCGTAGGTGTAATTGATATATTGACGGTAAAAGTCGTAATAGCCATTCCGTTTCATTATCTGGTAAAACTCATCCCTGTCATACGCCAGGCTATCTGTATCAAAACGCCCACCGGGCTGCACGTGCGAAAACCTCTGGCGGTTTACCATGAACAAATCCCTCACTTTGGGGTCGGGGATGCTATCCTGTATTTTTCTAATTTTGAACAGCGGCCCTTCAATGGCAGTAAAAATCAGTTCGGCCTTTTTCTTTTTTACACTTATGGTATCGGTAACTTTTGCTTTTAAATAGCCCTTGCTTTGTAAGAACCGTTCAATCTGAAACCGGGAATATTCAACAAGGCCGCTGTCCAGAATAGCGGGCGGCTCACCGATATCCTTCTTCCCGTTTTTACTGAACCAATAATAAAATTGCAGGTTAATATAATTATTAGGCTGCTGCCCTTTATCAACAAAAGTTATTGCAGCATCATTAAAGTCGTCAACATCAATGCCTTTTATCGTTATTTTACGCACCAGGGCCTGGTCGTCCTTCAGCCTCCGCGTTAAACTACAACCTGAAATTAAAAAGAGCAGAAGAATACTTAATATTGTAAGGCGGTAACCATTAGGTTTAATATATGCTTTCAAAATCTCAAATCAGTTTATTAAAGTCCTTACAACATAAAAAAGAGCGCACAGCGCACGGCTTATTTTTGGTTGAAGGTTATAAATCGGTTATTGAATTTATTAATTCTCCCTACCAAATTGAAGCAATTTACCATACAGCTTCATTCGACCCAAAAATGCTGAAATTATCCCGGAAAATAAACTTATGTGAAATTTCTGTTACAGATATTCAAAAAATCAGCAGTTTAAAAACTCCGCGCGATATTACAGCACTTGTTAAAATACCTGTTTGGTCCGTGCTCAATAACCAGCAATTGAAAAAAAAGTTTACATTGGTTTTGGATGGCATCCAGGATCCGGGAAATATGGGCACTATTATACGTACCGCCGACTGGTTTGGCATTCAGCATATTATTTGCTCCGAAGATACGGTAGATGTTTACAACCCAAAGGTAGTGCAGGCCAGCATGGGGTCGTTATCACGAATTAATGTGCATTATACCGGCCTGGAAACCTTTATCCCGCAAATTGATTTGCCGTTTTTTGGGGCGATGCTGAACGGCGAAAACATATATCACACCGATTTTGGCACCGAGGGATTAGTTGTGATGGGCAATGAAGGCAACGGCATGCGGCCCGAAATTGAACGGCTGATCACCAGGGCAATAACCATCCCCCGCACTGGCAAGGCCGAATCTTTAAACGTTGCCATTGCAACCGCGCTGTTTTGTGCAGAAATAAACAGAAAATTCCAATAATAATATTGTTAGGCAGCAAATAATTACTATTTTTGCAGCCTTGAAAATTGGTCGGGTGGCCGAGTGGCTAGGCAGAGGTCTGAAAAACCTTTTACAGCGGTTCGAATCCGCTCCCGACCTCAAGATTAAAAAACATTAAAAATATAACACCATGGGCGTTACTCGTTTAAAAAGAAAAGATAGGAAAAACAAAACTACTTCCAGGTTAGAAGTACAATTTTTGAAACTGGCTACCAACCTGGAAGCAGGAAGCCGTTCTGTTGAGCCAAAAGATAGCCAGATAGCAAAAAACAACGCTGCTTTATTAAAAGCTGCGGCTGCAAAATAGTCCGGCCTGGCCCCCTCTAAATCTACTTCGCCTGCTGGCGGAAAGATTTTTTTATTGGTGGCAAATGATATTAAAATCCCGTTGGTTTAAAACCGGTGGGATTTTTTTGTAGGGATATTCGGGCCTGTTCCGGGGTGTTCCATTTTTTGAGATGGAACGGGTGGAACGTTTGGAACGGGTGGAACACTTGAACTGAATGGCATATAGTGTTGCATATCAATGATATATGATATTTACCATATTAATCCATTTGTTACACAAAAGATATTTTAGAACAACGATCGTTCGCCGCGTTGATATCAAAAGCATTTACATCCCATTGTTCTCCTTTCCTTAGCCCAAGCCACTTTCTCAAGTGTTTATGCTCCGGGTGTTTCGGGTCGTTTAATGCTCCTGCAAGGTATAAATACCTCCATGGCCCGCCGCAATCTTCCGGAGGGCATGCGCTTTTTCCGTCGGTACATAACGGACTGATTATTTTTTCATCTAATATCTCTTCCAAAATGATGTGATGTATCCAGTCGTCGCCAAAATCATATAAATAGGTAAACGTTTGTTCTGGCCGGATAAATATTTCCGACAGCTTAACAACGCGGCTGTCCCGCACAGTTTGGTCATCGTATTCATCAGGAATTTTATAAATAGGGTCCGACTTTCGGGGTAATTGCGAAAAACGGTATAAATGACAATTCTCCCAGCCAAAGGCAGCCTGTATAACTTGATGGAACACATCAAGCATTACACTATCAGGAACAAGCACACGCCGCCAAACAGGTGGTTTTTCGATGCCGGTGAGTTGAATTTTGAATTGGAGGGTCATAGGGCAAATTTATCATAAAGCTTTATTATACGGCCAATATTATTAACTCTTACTTTTATGCCGTTCATCGCACCTAAACTTGCAACGTTTACAAATTTCATCAACAAGCTGCCGCCGCCCATATACACTACTGGTGTTCATGTTAATTGAGGCTTTGGGCGTTCCCTGTGATAGAACGGGGCCAGGCTTTCCGCTTATACTGCGCAGGCATTAGTCACGTGGCCGGTATCCGCTGCAATCCTTAACGCGGGTGGTTTGGTTATATTAAAGATAATAATTTATTTAAGTTAAGATAACCCTTTAGAAATCCGCCTTATCTTCAAATACGGATGCATTTTGCTTTACGATTCAAGACTTTATAAATATTTATTTATTCTTTCCTTTTTTTGTCTTAAGTCGTCAATTTTCCATAAGGAATAATTGAGTTTATAAAACAACTTAAATATTTCACATCCCTTTCTTATAGTATCTTCAAAACCAATTTCGGGAGGCCAGGTAATCTTAAAATCTCCAAAGTTATCCATATTCCCACCTGACTCAGTAACATTGAAAAAGTATCGCCTGAAGATTTTAAAAATAACTCCTTTATAATTATAACATAACTCTGGATACTTACGCTTAACATCACTATTGGTATATTCAAAATCTACTAACTCGAAATGCTCATTCTCTGCCAATTTTAATATATCAGACCAAAACTGATCATCCATATTCTTTAGATTTTCAACATGAGCGAGGTAGGTATTTAAATAAATCCCCTTTTCATTAATACCTAATCTGTAATTAGACTTTGTTTTCTTCGAGTTTATAATTAGTTCCGGTCCGTATATATGTTGATAGAAATTATCATTTTCAAATTCGTCCTTGAAATTGCCATACTCATAAAACATTCCGGCAATATTGGAGAGAACATTTACCGCGTCCATCGTAATTTGGAACTGTTCTTTATCGTCGTAATTATTGCCAGAGTTCCAAAATTCGGCATGTTTATTGAATTTATCAATCCATCCATTAAAATGGTCTGAATACTTATCTACGATTAGGTCTAAACGATTATTCACCTTTTACTAAATCATTATTCAATGAAAGAATAGTTAAATCATGCCCTCATAATATTGTGGCATGAATCGATAATTTTCAATATAATTCTTGATTTGACTTAAATTTAACTCAATCTCCATTTTTTGATTTAAGATTTCTTCGACTTTCTTCTTTGCCAGTTCCTCGTTAGGTTCTGTTTTTTTAACTTTTCGGGAGTAATACCTTACCCATTTAGTTAACTGAATAATATTGCTATCCAAATAGTGCTTTTCTTTATAAGTTATATGAGGAATTTCAATAGTTTGAATATTTGTTGGGCTAAATGAAATGCAGGGATGTAGTTTCTTTACTTTTTTTAACTGTTCTTTATCATCGGTAAAAAAACAACCTAGCGTAAACATTAGGGCTCCATCACTATATAAAAAAGAGCAAATCTTATTGTATCTGAACTTATTATACAAATTTTCCGATATAAAAACATTGTGAATAATATTTTGAATCAGTCGAGGGAAATTATTTTTACTGGTAAAAGAAAGCTTGTTGAATTCTACAGATATATATTGTGCATATTTATCCAAAAATGCTTGCTTTTGATTTTCCTGTAATGGATAAGTATTAACAGTTAAAAATACGAGGTCGTTTTTAACACAATTTTTTGCAAGTATTTTAATATCATTTATGATAGAGTCAGCGCCTTTGGAAAATTGGGAATCATAATCTAACCATATGATTGAATTGTTTTTTTGCCAATCGTATTTTGCTAAATATTTTGTGGTAGTGATGTTTTCAAAGTCAATAAAATCGTATGGTTTATTAAAATTAAATCTTTTGACCGTTTCTTTTGAATCAATCGATATTAACTTATTTAATCCTAACACTCGGTGCACCAAAATGAAATCATAATAAAATACTGACCCCATTCCCAAATAGGTGTAGTTATTTAAATTAATTATTTCTCGGAAGTGTAGCAGAAGATCTAAAAGCAACTTTCTTTCGACTTGCTTATTAG
>JAQNCM010000654.1 GCA_029237615.1 Mucilaginibacter sp. | reverse complement strand
GTACATAGCGAAGGCACGTTGGACTGTATCGATCATACGGATGCTGACAGAGACCAAGGCTGTGGGTACAGGCTCATTTTTCTTCGCATGCTGTCGGAACTCGTCGAGGAGTCTCTCTCCGGATATCGGATGGCGTTCCAAGACTTGTAGCCCTCTGCCCGAGACGAGTTGCCTCGGGCTGTTTGCCGAGTAGACTCGAGTGTAGATCGTGCTCTCAGCCATGTTGCTGGGGCTAGGGCTTGTCGTACTGTGATTGTGACGAATGGACAGAATTGAGGAAGTGAGAAAGAGATGCGAAGAAGAAACATAGCGAAAGCCTGCTGCCTCAAGAGTAGAGGGGGTAACAGTCAGCCATGCGCAGCGTAGTTCCGCTCAGCCAATCACTCAAGGCCACGCCTGTCCGCAGGCATCATGCCCTCTAGAAGTGACATATTAATAAGTTCGCGCTTCATAGGTCGCCGAAAGTGCACTTTTCTTCAGGACTTCCTGCCAATCATGCCGCAGGATTGTTGTACCGATGTGCGCGGTGAAGTATCATGGGACAGGACGAACTCCGCTCAAATCAGGGCGGCGAGGCAAAAATCTCTATTCAATTCTGACTCTGCACTGAGTTTGCTTGCCATGGCCTCCCATTGGACCTCGAGCATATAACTCTATCTAACCCTATTTAACATCTCTTCGTGTGGACTCTCTTCAGCGTCATCATGTCTTATTTGCTCCGCGACGTGTCTATTCAACCGGCGATAGACGTAGCATGCCGCAACGTTCAAGTTGAAACTATCTGACTTGTCTGATCTCAGCCGCGTCCCAGGGAGAAAAGACAAAGAATGACATGGAGCCCCAGCACCATCCAAACCAGGGGAATGGGATTATGTCTGCCGAGAAGAGTTATGTCTGCCACGTCGTCCAGTATAGAATGCTTAAAATAGGTATCCGTATACCCGTGTTCGGTCTTCAAACTTACACTCGACTTACCCCATGTAAGGGTGCTGGCTGGTTCCGCGGAGGCGCATCAGGTGGAAACTGGACCCACTGGCTGCGTTTCTTACGCTTGGGGCATTATCATCCGGATTCTGGTCACCTCGACCCTAGTATCGTCCTGTTTCCAAAGAGACCAGGATTAAGTAAGGTAGCATCCTAACAATCGAGCGTTTGGCTGCAAAGTAAGCTGAGTCAGGTCGAGAAGGCTCCTCGTGGACAACACATCAGTTGAGTACCTAAAAGTCCAGCAGGTGGAGGTCAGCTCCGACTGTGACATGTCGGAAGTTACATGAAGGGACTCGGGGACAGCGGGAAGCGGAACAGCGTTGGGTCACACCTACAAAGAAGTAACATCACTTCTAGGATTCCTCTTTTGGCCACCCTTTACCAGTCCCTTACCTTGAGCAAGAGATACTGAGGATACCTACCTGGTAGTCTCAGATTGCTCAGGCTAAGGGTAGTTGCGGCTTGTATTAGCGGCATGGGGCTTGTAGCGGGGCCGCGGGAGTTCCCGCGGCTACCCCGGCCTTGGTAATGTGGAGACACTGGCAGCTAATTTTAGCTCCTGTGAAAGGCAACTAACTTTTCCCTAAGGTACTGAATCAGGTACTGAGTCAGCAACACTACATTGCCCTCACTTTGGCGTCAAAGGCGGTACTTTTAAACCAGCAGAAGTGGATATGGTCGGCTTATCGACAAGCAAAGGGTGGACGCTCTGTCTGGTGCGAAGCCTCGAGGTGGGGGTTGTGGCATGGCCTGTCGTACCGGAGGCACTCCGGGGTCGTGCTGAGGTTGTCAACTTCTTGGAGGGACGGGTATAGGGTCATAATCGGATGTATGTACATGTAACTGTAAAGTTACTGTTGCTCTGTTCCCGATATTCTGTCCTTGCACGCTAAGTGGATAGTCCTTTGGACCTGAAAGGAACTAATACTTACAAATTTGCTCCGTGCGATTAAACGTTTGAACGTGGCGTTGTCACACGTTTGGAGGAGAAATGGCCTGTTCTATATTTGTCGGCCTGTGACTGGCCTACACCAGACTGTGACGTGTTGCATACCACTTGCTCAGAGCTCGATAGTACGTCCTTCTCGGTGACTTCTCCAGACAGCATCAACGAGTGAGTGGGTCGTTATGCCGTCCTCGAACGACGGCCCGCTCTTTCCCTCAAAGAAGGCGTCCCAGAGCCTCCGGACCGCAGGCTGGCCGTGTGCTTCCTCATCCTTCACCAGCTCCTCCGTGGTCCCTTGGGCATTGTGGACCTTGACCGTCCATGGAACCGGGAGATTGAGCCAGGGGAGCGCCATGATGCCCGAAATGTCGATCTCGCCCGCGTCTCCGATGACAAGCCACCTAGCTGCGCCGGGGCTCATGCCGCCGTGCAGGTAGATATTCACCGGCATTCCTCGTTCCGACTCGCCCGATACCATGACTTGGTCAGGTGCCGTCTTCTCCACATCTTTCCGTACGATCTCGCCGGTGGTCGGGTCCACGATATTAGTCGTCGGCCGCATCGTCTTGATGG
>JAQNCM010000123.1 GCA_029237615.1 Mucilaginibacter sp. | reverse complement strand
GCTCTTCCGATCTACGATTTTGATACTACCAGCAAAGGCATTCCCCTGCTGGCTAATTTGCAGCCCTCCGGGAAATATTTTATGGAAGATCTTTATTATGCAGGCGGAATTCCGGCAGTGATGAAAGAGCTTGATTCATTTTTAAACAGGGAAACTATCGCGGTAAGCGGTAAACCTATTTCCCAAAATTACCAAAACAGCCAGTGCTATAACCGGGATGTGATTGCAACAATTACTGAGCCTTTTAACCTGGCTGCAGGTATCACGGTTGTGAAAGGCAATTTATGTGAAAATGGAGCGGTGTTGAAACCATCCGCGGCAAGCACAGCGTTGATGCAGCACACCGGTAAGGCAGTGGTGTTTGAGGATATTGAGGATTATAAAGCCAGGATTGATGATCCTTTGCTTGATGTGGATGAAAACAGTGTACTTGTCCTTAAAAATGCAGGCCCTAAAGGATATCCCGGGATGCCGGAAGTAGGGAATATGTCGATCCCAAAAAAATTACTGGCAAAGGGTATTACTGATATGGTAAGAATATCCGATGGCCGGATGAGTGGAACCGGATTTGGCACTGTGGTGCTGCATGTATCGCCGGAGGCCGCCGCAGGCGGAACTATTGCTATTGTGCAAAATGGCGACCTCATTAAACTGGATGTGTTTAATAAAGAATTAACGATTGAGTTATCTGCAGAAGAAATTGCTGAAAGAAAAAGACATCTGAAGCCGAATCACCCACTGGCCGAAAGGGGTTATACATTTCTATACCAGCAAAATGTAGAGCAAGCTCATTTAGGGGCAGATTTTGGATTTTTAAAAGGTGGAAGCGGTAGCGAGGTTTTAAGAGATTCGCATTAATATTGAATAAATGACAGATAGGACATTTACCGGCCAGGTAGCAATTGTTACAGGCGCAGGGCAAGGTATAGGCTTTGAGATCGCCCGCCGGCTTGCAAACGAAGGCGCGTCGGTAATTATAAACGATATTGATGAAGAGCTGGCTTTAAAGGCTGAATCAAAAATTCAGCAAGCGGGCGGCAGTTGTTACGCAATAGCAGGAGATGCTTCAAACGTTGAATTCATACAACGCCTGGTTGATGAAGCGGTAACTAAATTCGGCAAGTTGACCATTGCAATTGCAAACGCCGGCATTACTACATTCGGCGATTTCCTGAATTACAAACCCGGAGATTTAGAAAAAGTGATGGGCTTAAATCTCTTCGGCAGTTTCTTTTTAACACAAAAGGCAGCGATACAAATAAAAAAACAAGCCTCGGGTGGCAGCATCTTACTCATGTCGTCAGTTACAGGTCACCAGGCGCATAAGAATTTAGCCGCTTATGGAATGACAAAAGCAGGGTTGGAAATGCTGGCAAAAAGCCTGGTAGCTGAACTGTCTGAAGATCAAATTACCATCAACACCATCGCGCCTGGCGCCACCATAACAGAAAGAACGGCACAGGAGGATGGCTACCTGGAAACATGGTCGCGCATAACGCCTTTAGGCCGGCCGGCAAATGTGGAGGATATTGCAAATGCAGCATTGTTTTTTGTTTCGCCCGTTTCCAGGCATATCACCGGGCAAAGCCTGGTAGTTGATGGCGGCTGGACAGCACTTAGCCCTTCACCCTACTAAATGAAAATTTAATTGCTTTTTTTCTCATTTTCAACCTTCTTTTCCGGTTTAAGGTTCCCCCTAAGTTCCGGATTTTGCAGAGGCAGTTGATCTACGGTCCTTAAAACTTCTGTTTGCTGAACCGAAACGGCATATTCAGCAGGCTCAATCTTGCTGCCTATGGCCTCCGCGTATACCTGGGTAAACTCAGCACCTATATAAAGAATTGCGGCTGTATAATAAATCCAAACCAATATTACCAGGATAGATCCGGCGGCTCCATATGCCGAATTTTTTGCGGTATACTGAATGTATAAATTAATTGCATATTGGCCGATCATAAAAAGTACTGCGGTAAAAAAAGCGCCGGCGCGCACGTCTTTCCACTTAATTTTCACATCGGGTAAAACTTTAAATATGATTCCAAAGAGAATGGATATAACAATAAAGGTGATTCCGAGGTTGATCCCTTTTATCAGCAAAGTTGTAATAGAATGCATAAAGTGTTCGATCCAATTTCCCAGTGCATTGATAATAAGGTTAATTATTAGCGATGCGAGTAATAAAAAGCCAAGGCTTACTATAAGCGAAAATGATAAAAAGCGGTTTTGTATTAATTTGAGCCATCCTTTTTTGGGTTTGGCCTTTACCCGCCAGATGATATTCAATGAGTCTTGTATTTCTATAAAAATGCTGCTCGCGCCAAGCAATAAAGTAACAATACCAATAACGACCGCAGTGGTTGATTTTCCGGAAAGCTGAAGATTTTTTAAAATTGACTCTATCTGCACTGCGGCCTGGGCGCCAACAAAATGAGCGATTTCAGGATATAACCGCTGCGTAGTGTCAGCCTGGCTGAAAAATAAACCTGCTAAAGAAATTACAAGTATCAATAAAGGGGCGATTGAGAACATGGTATAATACGCCAGGGAAGCACTCAGTTTTAAGCCATTATCATTTATAAAACCCATGAAGGTAGCTGACAATACCTTCCACATTGCCTTAGAATATGCTTTACTGATAACCTTCATTTTCCTTTTAAATTCTTTAAATAACATAACAAAGTATCATAACTGCCTGATTCCTTATCATATCAAGATTTAATAGCGGAAAATGTTTGCAATCAGTTTTAAATTAATGATGAATTGCTGAAAAGGGAGTATCAAGCAAAGGATATTTCGACCAACCGTTAAAATTAAAATGCCACCATTTGGTAGGAAAAGAATGATGAAACATTTTGTTTACCGGTGAGATACGATGAGCAGATCGAGTTCTTTAGTCGGCACATTAAAGCGTTCACCTAGATGTTTACTGGTTAGGTGCCCCTGGTAAATATAAACCGCATCGCGAACGCCTGATTTTTGCCAGATCACATTTTTTAAGCTGCCATGCTCGCCTATATCTAATAATATCGGGGTAAATATATTGGTTAAAGCATAGGTGGCGGTTCTTGCAACGCGCGAGGCGATATTGGGCACACAATAATGGATCACATCATATTTTCTGAATACCGGGTGCGTATGGTTGGTCACTTCAGAAGTTTCAAAGCAACCGCCCTGGTCAATACTTACATCAATAATTACAGAATTGGGTTTCATCCGACTTACCGTTGTCTCTGACACAATGCAGGGGCTCCTGCCATCTTCAGCGCGCATGGCGCCGATGGCAACATCGCAGGTTGTGATAGCTTTTTCTAAAACAATGGGCTGTACCACTGAAGTGAATACCCGGCTTCCGATATTATTTTGCAACCGCCTGAGCTTATAAATAGAAGGATCAAATACTTTTACTTCGGCGCCAAGGGAGATAGCAGTACGCGCAGCATACTCGCCTACGGTGCCTGCGCCCAATATTACGATCTCGGTTGGCGGTACACCGGTTATTCCGCCGAGCATTAAACCCTTTCCATCGAATATATTGCTCAGGTATTCTGCAGCTATCAATATAGAGGTAGCCCCTACAATTTCACTCATGGCACGTACCACGCTTAATGAATTGCCTTCATCACGCAGGTGTTCAAAACAAAGAGCCGTAATTTTTTTATTAAGCATGGCATGCAGGCATTCGGCCTTGAGCGTTGATAATTGCAAGGCAGAGATCAGGGTTTGACCTGGTTTCATCATCTCAATTTCGGCAAGCGTTGGAGGGGCAATTTTGATGATAATATCAGCCTCGTACAATTTTTTTGCATCATATACTATTTGAGCGCCTTGCTCGCTATAGTCCTTATCCGAAAAATTTGCAGCCTGACCGGCGTTGCTCTCCAGCATTACCTCGTGCCCATTATTGATCAGTAAGGCAACGGATAAAGGTGTTAAGGGGATTCTGTTCTCCTGGAACGAGATTTCCTTCGGAATACCAATGTAAAGTTTATTCTTTTTGTTTTTCACCTCAAGCATTGACTCTTGGGGCTGCATTAAGGCATGCTTGGCGATATCCGAAAACCCACTGTATTTCCCTGAACTCATTATGTACTAGTTTCTGGATGATGAAGATAAGCAAAAAACAAATTAAGATAAATTAAATCTTTTCAATAATTATATCCCGGAAGTTACTATCAGCCACTTTTATTTGGATACGTATGTAATGTTCTGGCAGCAAGGCAGGGATCTTTTCGGGCCATTCGATAAAACAGTAAGCATCAGAATAAAAATATTCTTCGTAACCCATATCCAACGCTTCGGACTGATCTTTAAGGCGGTAAAAATCAAAGTGATAGATCTTATTGTCGTTACCGGCATATTCGTTTACGATGGAAAAGGTTGGACTTGTTACTGGCTCGTTGGTTCCCAAACATTCACATAAAGCTTTAATAAGCGTTGTTTTACCAGCACCCATATCGCCATAAAAAAGAAAAATGCGGTTGTTAGCTGAATAGTCCAGAATTCTATTGGCAACGGTAGCGATATCACCGATTCTGTAATCGACTAATAACTTACTCATTTTCTGCGACTTTATAAAATATTATCAAGGCTCTCAATATTTTTAGTTATGTCTTTCAGTAACTCCTGAATAAATGACTTTTCATTTTGCGATATTTCAGGTGTTGAAAGGAGTTCAAGCTCTGTTACAAATGAAATTATTGGATTGTATTTCTCAAAGAACTGGACTACATTGTTATCTCCAGCTAAAAAATATAAAAGAATATTCGTGTCAAGAACTATATCCTTACCACTCATCACGCCACCTTCTTTTATTTGTATCTATAAATATATCAGTTCCATTCATCCCTAAGCCGTTGTTGTATTGTTAATGCATCCTCATTAACTTTTAATACTCCACAGAATTTCCTGGCATCAAACTTTTTCTTATGCTGTCGTTCTGCCAGTAACTCCTTTAGCTTTTTAATGTCTTTATTGCTTTTCAATATTAAAACCATACTCAAATTTAAATAAAAATATTTAAATTTTTATTTAGGCCCGTAAACCGCAATAGGTATCAGCATTTCCTCAAGCGAGATGCCTCCATGCTGAAACGTTTCGTTATAAAAGTTAACAAAATGGTTATAGTTGTTTGGATAAACAAAATAGCTGTCTTCCTTGGCAAATACAAAGCTTGAACTTACATGAAGTTTAGGCAGCATGGCGTCGTGCGGATTCCGGACATGGAATACTTCCTTCGGATTAAAATTAAGATTCTTTCCCTGTTTATAACGCAAGTTGGTGTTAGTATTCCGGTCGCCCACTATTTTACTCGGATTTTTGACTTTGATAGTACCGTGATCGGTTGTTATAATCACCCGTACCTGTTTCTGTGCTAAAAATTTAAGTAAGTCAAATAAGGGAGAATGTTCAAACCACGACAAAGTTAAGGAGCGGTATGCTGCATCATCACTGGCCAGCTCACGGATCATTTGCATATCCGTACGGGCATGCGAAAGCATATCAACAAAGTTGTAAACCACCACATTCAGTTCGTTATTCATCAGGTTGCTTACAGATTCATTAAGCGCCCTTCCCTCGTCAATATTCAAAATTTTATTATAGGAATGTTTAATGTCTTTGCGGAGTACCCGTTTTATCTGATCGGCTATAAAATCTCCTTCATATAAATTTTTACCGCCTTCATCTTCATCATTTTGCCACATTTGGGGATAACGTTTCTCCATATCCAAAGGCATAAGGCCTGAAAAGATGGCATTACGCGCATACTGTGTTGCGGTTGGTAAAATGCTGTAATAAGCATCTTCTTCTTCTAACCTGAAATATTCAGTTAAAATTGGGTTGATGATCCTGAACTGATCATATCGCAGGTTATCTATCAAAATAAAAAACACAGGGCCATTTCCATCAAGCCTCGGAAAAACATGCTTTTTAAATAATTGCGGCGAAATTACCGGTCCATCTTCTGGATATTTGAGCCAATTGAGGTAATTTTTTTCAATAAACTTACAGAATTGCGTATTTGCTTCTGCTTTTTGCATGGTTAATATCTCATGCATTCCGGCATCTTCCAGTTGCTCCAGCTCCAGCTCCCAGTAAATAAGTTTTTTGTAAACATCCGCCCATTCAGTAAAGCTCAGGTTTTCATTTAGGGTCATGCCCAGGTTTCTGAAATCCTGCTGATAGGCCATAGTTGTTTTTTCAGTAACCAGGCGTTTGTTTTCAGTAAGCTTTTTTATTGTAAGTTGTATCTGTTTTGGATTTACAGGCTTTATTAAATAATCATCAATCTTTGAGCCTATAGCATCCTCCATCAGGTATTCCTCTTCGTTTTTGGTGATTAAAACAATGGGAACATCATTATTAATATTTTTTATTTGCGACAAGGTTTCAAGTCCCGTTAAGCCGGGCATATTTTCATCTAAAAAAACAAGGTCGAAATAGCTATTTTTGAAAGCATCAACAGCGTCATTGCCATTGGTAACGGTAGTAACTTTGTATCCTTTTTCTGTTAAGAAAAGAATATGCGGTTTTAAAAGGTCAATCTCATCATCTGCCCACAATATGGTTGTATCTTGCATGGTGTCTTTTTTTATATAGTTTGTAAGAATCAGTATTAAGTAATTTATTAATTACATAGATTAAATTAATGAGATTAAAAACTTTTGAGAATAATATTGGGTCAGACATATTAATAACCGCAAAGCACGGCTTTTGTTGCACATTATTAAAGGGATTAACATAAATTAACAATTGAAAGACACTGGTTTTGTCATTATTTAACATTTTTGCATACGCGTAACACATTGAATAAAAAGAAAATAATAAACGATCCGGTTTACGGATTTATCAGCATCCCGACAGATCTTGTATTTGATCTTATCGAACATCCTTATTTTCAGCGTTTAAGATACATAAAGCAATTGGGAATGACACACCTGGTATATCCCGGTGCATTGCACACCCGGTTTCATCACGCCTTAGGTGCTATGCACCTGATGGGGATGGCTATTGAAACGCTGCGTAATAAAGGGCATGATATCAGCAATGAGGAAGAGGAGGCTGTAATAATTGCTATATTACTACATGATATTGGGCATGGGCCTTTTTCGCATGCTTTAGAAGAGATCATCGTTGAAAATATATCACACGAAGATATTTCTGCCATGCTCATGAATAAACTGAACACCCGGTTTGAGGGTCGTTTAAATATGGCCATCGAAATTTTCAAGGGCACTTATCCCAGGCAGTTTCTGCATCAACTGGTATCGAGCCAGTTAGATATGGATAGGATGGATTACCTTAACCGGGACAGCTTTTTTACAGGTGTTTCTGAAGGCGTGATCAGCTCTGACCGGATCATAAAAATGCTTAATGTAAAAGACGACCACATAGCAGTTGAAGAAAAAGGCATATATTCGGTCGAGAAGTTTTTAATTGCGCGCCGGTTAATGTACTGGCAGGTTTATCTTCACAAAACGGTCATAGCTGCTGAGCAACTGCTGGCGAAGATACTTAAACGCAGCCGCGAGTTGGTTTTAACAGGCGAATCGATTTTTACGACACCAGCATTAAGCCATTTTCTTGCAAAGCCTATCAGCAGGGAGACATTTATGAATGAGGACCATCATCTTGATAATTTTGCCAGCCTTGATGATACCGATATTATGGCTGCGGTTAAAGTGTGGGCAACGCATCATGATTTTGTTTTGGCTAAACTATGTAATGACCTTGTTCAACGTAACCTTTACAAGGTCGATATAACAAATGAGCCGCCAAATAGGCAATTTATAGTAGAATTAACGGCGCGCGTAGTTGAAAAATATAATATAACGGCTAAGGAGGCATCCTATTTCGTTTTTGACGATACGATAAGGAATAATGCTTATAAGCCTGGCGACGGTAATATCCGGATTTTGATGAAAAACGGGATAATAAAAGATATTACGGCCGCAAGCGATAATTCAAATTTAGAAGCATTAGCAAAAACCGTAAAAAAATACATTCTTTGTTATAAAAAAGATTTGATATAAGCAGAGATCAGGGTTTGAACTCAGAAATTGGAGGTTTGTATTTAAATTAATTAAAACGTAACCTTTCATTAACTTATCGCCAATCGCTAAAACAATTTGCTGCTTTAATTTTAACATTTAAATTTGTCCGATGCAATTTACCGCACAACAGCTAGGCTTACTGCTTAATGGAACAGTTGAAGGAGACCCTTTAGTGCCGGTAAACCAACTGGCAAAAATCGAAGAAGCAAAACCGGGCTCATTATCTTTTTTGGCCAATCCAAAGTACGAACAATATTTATATACTACAGAGGCATCGGTTGTAATAGTTAATAACAACCAGGTACTTGCCGAACCTGTAAAGGCCACGCTTATAAGGGTAGAAAACGCTTACAGCGCTTTTACCGTTCTGCTTGAAAAGTACAATACCCTAAAATTAACCAAAACGGGTATTGAACAACCCAGCTATATTCACCCATCTGCACAAATTGGCGAAAACGTTTACATAGGCGCTTTTGCTTATATAGGGCAAAATGTAAAACTAGGTAACAACAGTAAGATCTATCCGCAAGTGTTTGTTGCCGACAATGTAACGATTGGCGGTAATGTAACTATTTTTCCGGGCGTGAAAATTTATTTTGATTGCAAAATAGGCAATAACGTTATTATACATTCGGGTGCAATTGTTGGCAGTGATGGTTTCGGCTTTGCTCCCGCTGCTGATGGCACCTATACTAAAATAAGCCAGATAGGGAATGTAATAGTAGAGGATGATGTTGAAATAGGCTCTAATACCACCATCGACCGTGCCACAATGGGGTCGACCATAATACATAAAGGCGCAAAACTTGATAATTTGTTGATGATTGCCCACAATGTTGAAATAGGGGCCAATACGGTTATAGCAGCGCAAACGGGTATATCAGGTAGTACCAAGATAGGGGATAACTGCGTTATAGGGGGGCAGGTTGGTATAGTAGGACATATAAGTGTCGCTAAGGGAAGCCAGTTAATGGCTAAGTCTGGTATAAACCGCAATATTGTAGAGGAAGGAAAGAAATGGGGTGGCATACCTTTTTTTACCGGGTACATGGAAAATTTACGTATTGAAGCAGCTGTAACTCATTTGCCGGCATTGGAAAAAAGATTAATTGAACTTGAAAAAATAATTACTGAACTACGGAAAGACGTTCATTAGTTCATCCGTTCATTAGTTCATTGGTATAGCCGGTGATAAAACTAATGAACCATTGAACAAATGAACAAATGAACGATGTTAAAATGAATGTAAAACAAAAAACTATTAAAGCACCGGTAACAGTTTCGGGCACCGGCCTGCATACCGGCGAAAGTGTTACAATGGTTTTTAATCCCGCGCCTGAAAATCACGGTTATAAATTCAGGAGAATTGATGTAGAGGGTAAGCCGGTAATTGATGCAGACGTTGATAATGTAACAGATACTTCGCGCGGTACTACTATTTCACAAAACGGGGCGAGCGTAAGTACAGTTGAGCATGTACTGGCTGCATTGGTAGGGTTGGAGATTGATAATGTTTTAATTGACCTTGACGGCCCTGAAACTCCTATAATGGATGGTAGTTCTATCCAATTTGTCGATGCGATTAAAGACATCGGTTTTATTGAGCAGGAGGCAGATCGCGAGTACTACCATATTCCCTACAACATCCATTATTCAGAGCCAGACCGTAAAGTAGAAATGGTTGCTATGCCTTTAGATGATTATCGTTTTACCTGTATGGTGGACTATAATTCGCAGGTATTGGGCAGTCAGCACGCCAGTATATCAACTATATCTGAATTTAATAAGGAAATTGCCTCATGCCGCACCTTTTGTTTTTTACATGAGCTGGAAATGCTGTTAAAACATGACCTGATAAAGGGTGGTGATTTAAATAATGCCATAGTGGTGGTTGATAAAGATGTGGATGATGTTGAATTAGCGCATCTGGCAAAAATATTTAACCGTAAGGATATTAAAGTTGCGCCACAGGGCATTTTAAATAATATTGAGCTGCGCCATCAAAATGAGCCTGCAAGGCATAAGCTATTGGACATGATAGGTGACCTTGCTTTGGTAGGGGTTCCATTACGGGGACATATCATGGCGGCAAGGCCAGGACACGCTGCCAATGTGGCTTTTGCCAAAAAGATAAAATCGCTTATAAAGAAGGAAAGAAGCCGTAAACATATAAAAGTTTACGACCCTAATACCAAGCCGGTGTATGATACCGTTCAGATCATGAAAATTTTACCGCACCGGCAGCCGTTTTTGCTGGTGGATAAGGTGCTTGAATTAACGAAAAGCCACGTGGTAGGGTTGAAAAATGTAACCATGAACGAGGAACTTTTTAAGGGACATTTTCCGGATATGCCAATATTTCCGGGTGTGCTGCAGATTGAAGCTATGGCACAAACTGGTGGGATATTGGTTTTGAATACAGTACCTGATCCTGAAAATTATATTACCTTGTTCCTTAAAATAGAAAATGCCCGCTTTAAGGCCCCGGTTGTGCCCGGTGATACATTGATATTTCATTGCAGTCTGATCGCCCCTATAAGAAGGGGTATTGCGCAGATGAAAGGTATTGGGATGGTTGGCGACCGCATAGTTGTGGAAGCTGAACTCATGGCACAGATAATAAAAAGACAAAAAACAGACGAAGCATGATCCAGCCGTTAGCATACATACATCCGCAGGCTAAAATAGCCGATAATGTGGTAATTGAGCCATTTGTTACCATACATAAAGATGTGGAGATAGGTGAAGGTACCTGGATTGGCTCAAACAGCGTGATAATGGACGGTGCGCGTATCGGTAAAAACTGCCGTATTTTTCCAGGTGCGGTGATATCAGCACCGCCGCAGGATTTGAAATACCGCGGTGAGCAAAGCACCGTTTCGGTAGGTGATAACACCATCATCCGCGAATGCGTTACCCTTAACCGCGGTACTGCGCTTGATAAAAACACCACTACCATAGGCAGCAATTGCCTGCTCATGGCTTATGTACACGTGGCGCATGATTGCGTGATAGGCGACAATGTGATCATTGCAAATTCAGTACAGCTTGCCGGTCATATTAACGTTTATGATTATGCTTTTATCGGCGGTACGTCAGCTGTGCATCAGTTTGTAGAGATCGGGGCACATAGTATGATATCAGGTGGCTCCCTGGTTCGAAAAGATGTTCCTCCCTTTACCAAAGCAGGCAGGGAACCCTTATCTTATATTGGTATAAACTCTGTTGGCTTACGCCGAAGAGGTTATTCAGCAGCTACCATAAACGAAATACAGGAAATTTATCGTATTATATTTCTTAAAAAATATAACATTACCAAAGCCCTCGATATAATTGAAGCTGAATTTAACCCCACAATTGAAAGGGACGAGATCATTAATTTTGTGCAAAACTCTCAGCGGGGTATCATGAAGGGGTTTGGGAACTCGTAGCAGTCTGAATCAGAATTTTCAGAAATCAAGAATTATTCCAATTACTTCCTCATAAAATTGACTTTTTAATTTTATAATTTTAATTCCCGTTTAGATAAATGAAAATCCTCCTCGAAAACATTGGTCGGCGTTTTAATCGTGACTGGATATTCAGGGGTGTAAATCATACTTTTGAAAGCGGCAAAATCTATGCTATACTTGGCCCTAATGGTTCGGGGAAATCAACTTTGTTACAGGTATTAAATGGCAGTTTAGGCCCATCAGCCGGAGCTATCAAATATTTTT
>JAQNCM010000102.1 GCA_029237615.1 Mucilaginibacter sp. | reverse complement strand
CCAATATATGCATATGAAAAAGGTTGAAAAAACTATTTCCGATTATTTAGGTTCTGTGATTTTAAAATAATGGCACAGCACCTGGACCTTGGCCGAAAAGGCGAAAACTTAGCCAAATCGCACCTGGAAAATACCGGTTATGAGATTTTGGATGAAAACTGGACCCATGGTAAATTGGAGGTTGACCTGATTGCTTATAAAGACAAAGTGATTATATTCACTGAGGTAAAAACGCGCACCGGGAATAGCTTTGGAGAACCCGAGGATTTTGTGGATGCCCGTAAACAAAAACTATTGCTGGAGGCGGCAGACGAATATATTTACCTGATGAACCACCAGGGAGAAGTGCGGTTTGATATTATATCGGTATTATTTGACCGGAAAAACAATTACATACTAAATCATATAGAAGACGCGTTTTGGCCAACAGCCATGTAACATCACAATGCATTATAAATACAACTTATTATTAGCAGCCGCAGCATTGATCATTTTTAGCTGTCATAACAATAGCCAGGACAATAATATCAGTATAAGCCCGGAAGCAGGTACCAGCTACAAAGCAGGCGATAAGGTTACGGTAAAAACCCACTATTCAGCTGATTCAAAACCAGATTCGCTGGTTTACCTTGTTGATTCGGTAAAGGTGGGTGTATCAAAAGATTCGACAGGATTAATCTTAAAGACCGACACCATGCCCCTGGGCGCCAGGATAATTACTGCCAGGGTTTATAAGGACGGTAAAAATCAGGAAATATCAACCAATATTGTTTTATTAGCGGCAAGCCCGCCGGAGCAATACACTTATAAGGTAATAAAAACTTTCCCGCATGATACCAGTTCTTATACCGAAGGGCTGCAATATGCTGACGGGGTTTTATACGAGAGCACTGGTAATTACGGACATTCTACCATCAGAAAATCAGATTTAAATACCGGTAAAGCTTTGCAGATGACAAGGCTTGATAGTAAATATTTTGGTGAAGGAATAGCAGTAGTGGACAATAAAGTGATCCAGATGACGTACAGGGAAAAGGTAGGGTTTGTTTATGACGGAAGCAGCCTGAAACTTTTAAATACTTTTAAAAACTACGTTGGCGTGGAAGGATGGGGAATGTGTTCAGACGGTAAAAAATTATACTTTGACGACAGCACAAACCGCATCTGGTTTTTAAATAAAGATAATTACCGCCAAACAGGATTTATTGAGGTTTATGACGATAAACAAGCAGTTAACGATATTAACGAACTGGAATATATTGATGGTAAACTATATGCCAATGTTTATACAAAAGACACCATATTGGTGATAAACCCTAAAACCGGTGCTGTGTTGCAACGGGTAGACATGAAAAATCTGTGGCCGAATGCGGATCGTCCTGCTAATTTTGATTATTTAAATAATGTACTGAATGGAATAGCCTGGGACGAAAAAGGCAAAAGACTGTTCGTTACCGGCAAAAAATGGCCGCATGTATACCAGGTTGAGTTTATAAAGAAATAGCCCGGTCCAGCCAAAATAACATATGAAGTTTAACTATAATCTACTATTAACAGCCGTCGCTTTATTCGCTTTTGGCTGTCATAATAACAACCAGCCGGATAACAACATCAGTATAATTCCCGAAGCGGGTACAACCTATAAATCAGGCGACAAAGTAGCAGTAAAGGCTCATTACTCATCGGGTACAAAAGCAGATTCGATAGTTTACCTGATTGACTCTGTAAAAGTGGGTTCATCAAAAGATACCTCAGCGTTATCGATAAAAACAGATTCGATACCCTTGGGGCCGAGGGTGATAACAGCCAGGGTTTATCGTGGCGGTAAAAGCCAGGATGTTTCAACCAATATTGTATTATTACCATCCCACGCGCCTGTTGACTATACTTACAAGGTTGTAAAGGTTTTTCCACATGATACCGGTTGCTTTACCGAAGGTCTGTTGTACCAGGACGGCTTTCTGTATGAAAGCGGAGGCGGTTACCTGAAGCCGCCACCAAACCAGGAGGTAACCAGTCAGTCAAGCTTAAGAAAAGTAGATCTCGCCACAGGAAAAGTAATTCAAAAAGTGTTGCTGGATTCTGCGGTTTTTGGTGAGGGAATATCCATAGTGGACAATAAGATCATTCAGTTAACTTACCAGGAAAAGATAGGATACGTATATGACAAGGATACCTTTAAGAGGCTAAGTACATTTACCAATAACGTAGGTATTGAAGGCTGGGGAATGTGTTTTGATGGTAAAAAGTTATACATGGATGATAAGACCAACAGGGTGTTTTTTTTGGATAAAGATACTTACCGCCAGGCTGGGTATATTGATGTATACGATAATAACGGGCCGGTAAACCAGATAAATGAATTGGAGTATATTGACGGGAAATTGTATGCTAACATCTGGCAAACCAACACCATTATCGTGATTGATCCTAAAACAGGAGCGGTTACGGGAAAAATAGATTTAACCAATTTATATCCCCAAAGCCAAAGAACGCTTAACGCTGATGTACTTAACGGGATAGCTTATGATCCGCAGCGCAAAAGGATTTTTATAACGGGCAAAAAATGGCCGCATTTATACCAGGTAGAGTTTAGGAAAAAGTAAATTTCGGTTTAAAGGGTTGTTTCGGATTGATATAGATGAACTTAGGAGCGTAGATTTTGGCTAAAAGCCTTTAAACGAATTGAATAATATCCGCCCCATAAATGGACGGGAATGAAATTTAATTAGCGAATGTATCCTAATTCATTGCCGTTGGCTTTAGCCATGGATAACTAATAATAATAGAAGGGGCTTAAGCCCCAATAATTCAACCTTAGCAGTCAGGAATTATTTCCCAACCATATTTGGTCATAAACTCATTAACCTCATCCTCGAATGATTTTTTTGAATGATGTTTTTCCTGGTTCCTGATGTAATTGATAACCGTTTCAACCTGTGATTCACTCGCCGAAACTGCAAAATAATCATACTGCCAGCTGAATTTCTCAAGGGTTAACTTATTTTTATTTATCCAGAATGAGGATTCTCCTTTGATAAGCTGGCTGATCTTAGAAATGCTTTGATCTTTTCCTAACGAGATCAGGCAATGCAGATGGTCTGTGTAGCCGTTGATGGCCTGCAGAAATATTTCTTTTTCTTTGCAATTGTTTATAATGTGCTGAAAAATATTACTCCTGAATTCCTTCTTTAGCAATGATTCCCGGTTCTTTGTAGCAAAAACTAAATGAACCCAAATTTTGACAAATGACATGGCGTAAATTTTGGCTGAAGCCTTTTAGCTTTAAATATAATTATTCCGTTGGCTAAAGCCGATGGCAATGAAGTTTTTTGAATAATAGTTGGCTCAAGTGCAACGAACAATCAGCAGCAATTATGTTCAACTGCAGGCTTCAACTAATGTTGTTGGACGTTTGTCAAGTAACTAATTGGATGAGTTATAAAAGCAAACGGCAATTAATTGCCATTTGCCAGTTTTATTCGTTGTTGTTGGCTTCAGTCAACGATAGATTAATTGGATGAGTTATAAAGGCAAAGGGCATTTAATTGCCATTTGTCCGTTTTATTCATTGCCGTTGGCTTCAGCCAACGGACAACATGATAAAAAAGTAAAATGGGCTTTAGCCCAAGTTACCGCCATGCCTTATACTGATTGATCAATCCATTAGTGGATGAATCATGCGTATTAACTTCACTGTCATCTTTTAACTCAGGTAGTATTTTACCGGCGAGCTGTTTGCCCAGTTCAACACCCCATTGGTCAAAGCTGTAAATATTCCATATAATACCCTGTACGAAAATTTTATGTTCGTACATAGCTATTAATGAGCCCAGGCTTCGCGGTGTTATTTCTTTAAGCAGGAAAGAGTTTGTTGGCCTGTTGCCGTCAAACATTTTAAATGGTGCCAGTTTTTCGATTTCTCCGTCAGTTTTACCAGATTTTTTTAACTCTGCAACCACTTCTTCATATGTTTTGCCATTCATCAAAGCTTCTGTTTGCGCAAAAAAGTTTGACAAAAGCATATTATGATGTTCGCCAAGCGGGTTATGCGATATTGCAGGAGCAATAAAGTCACAAGGGATTAATTTTGTACCCTGGTGGATAAGCTGATAAAAGGCGTGTTGCCCGTTAGTACCGGGTTCACCCCAAATAATGGGACCGGTTGAATAATCAACAGCGTTGCCATTGCGGTCAACATGCTTGCCGTTACTTTCCATATCACCTTGTTGAAAGTAAGCAGCAAAACGGTGCATATATTGATCGTACGGCAAAATTGCGTTTGTTTCGGCCTCAAAAAAGTTGTTATACCAAATGCCGATCAAAGCCATTATTGCGGGAATATTCTGGTCTAGTTCGGTATTTTTAAAATGCTGATCTGCTTCATGTGCACCGGCTAAAAGCTCCGTAAAGTTTTCAAACCCTATACTTAGTGCAATTGACAAACCTATTGCACTCCATAAAGAATAACGGCCACCTACCCAATCCCAAAACTCAAACATGTTTTTGGTATCAATGCCGAATTTTTTAACGCCCTCAGTATTGGTTGACAGCGCGGCAAAATGTTTGGCAACTTCATCCTCTTTGCCACCGCCGGCTAAAAACCAGTCGCGGGCGCTATGGGCGTTGCCCATAGTTTCCTGTGTAGTAAATGTTTTTGAAGCAACCAGGAAAAGGGTAGTTTCAGGACTTAATCCCTTTAGCGTTTCTACAATATGCGTTGCATCAACATTTGATACAAAGTGCATATTCAAATGATTTTTATAGGCTTTTAAAGCTTCGGTAACCATCACCGGCCCAAGGTCTGACCCACCGATACCAATGTTAACCACATCGGTAATTGGCTTACCTGTATATCCTTTCCATTTGCCCGAGATAATGTTTTCACTGAACGATTTCATTTGTTCAAGTACACGGTTTACGTCAGGCATTACATCTTTTCCATCTACATAAATTGGCGTGTTGCTACGGTTACGTAAGGCGATATGCAATACAGGGCGTCCCTCGGTTACGTTGATTTTTTCGCCGGAAAACATGGCATCGATTGCATCATTTACTGAACATTCTTTAGCCAACTGAATCAACAACGCTACAGTTTGTTCATCGATGCGGTTTTTTGAATAATCGAAGAGGATCTCATCGAAACGGATTGAAAATTTATTAAAGCGCTGATTATCAGATTCAAATAAGCTTTTAAGGCTTTTTGATACGATATCGATGTAATGACCAGCGAGGTATTTATAGGACTGTGTGGTAGTAAAATCGACGTTTGGCAACATAATTGATTAGTTTTTAATACAAAAATAACAAGTTAATACATAGGTACAGATTAAAACCTAAAAGTATTACATACGAGTGTAAATTCAACACGCTTTTCATAGTGTTGAAAGTACAATAAGGTAATTGTCATTTTTTCAACAAATTTTCGTTGTTTTTTTGAAATTCAAAATAATTATTTGGTATATTTGAATTGTTGATAAATAATTGGTATATTTTTAATCATTTCATTAAATTGATCTAAACGCAAAGGCATGTTTGAAAAACTTTTTTTACTTGTCAAGAATAACGCCGGGACGGCTGTTATCGACAACCCCGCTATTCCGGTTAAATACCATGAAGCGGTTATAAATGAAGCTTCAAGTTCAATTATTGAGGTTTTAAAAAACCAGATGGAGACAGGTAAAACACAGGAACTGATCAGGTTTTTTCAATTCTCAGATAGCTATAATAAATCGCTTGTTTCAAGCATTGTAAATAAGTTTGCAAACAAACTGAATAATTTTTATGGCATCGAACCAAACTCAGCAATGGTAACGGCAAATTCATTGATTCCGCCGGTTATGGCCGAATTGGTAAAGCAATCAAAAAATGAACAAAACAAAGATTTTGGTTTAAGCAACCTGTTATCGAAATTAAACGGTAACCGTAATATGAGTGTACTGGTTAACCGGATGATGCTGGCTTAATTAGAAAGCTTCAATAAAAAAAAGGATTGTAAAGGTGATGCTTTACAATCCTTTTTTTTATTTAGTGATTAACTATTTCAGCAATTCAGTCTTTTCAAGTATTACAACCAAAATTATATATTTGCCGCATGACTAAAGAACAAGTTCAGGATTTAAGGGATAGAGTAACTTCCCTGAGGAGGCATCTTTGACATCGATAAAAAGCTCGATGCGCTTCAAAAAGAACAGGAAATAACCATTGGCCCATCGTTTTGGGATCAACCTAAAGAGGCTGAAAAGGTATTGGCCTCTATAAAAACAAAAAAAGTTTGGACTGATGCTTTTCAAAAGGTGGTGTCGATAGTTGAAGATACCGGCGTACTTTTTGAATTTTTTCAAGGCGGTGATGCTACTGAGGCCGAAATGCAGGAACAATTTAACGCTGCGTTAAAAGCCGTTGAAGAACTTGAATTTAAGAATATGCTCTCGGCGGAGGAAGACCAGTTTAACGCTGTAGTGCAGATTACTGCCGGCGCCGGAGGTACAGAAAGCTGTGACTGGGCCGGAATGCTGATGCGGATGTATATTATGTGGGGCGAGAAAAAAGGCCATAAGGTTACCGAACAAGACTTCCAGGAAGGCGATGTTGCCGGGGTTAAAACGGTTACGCTCCAGATAGAAGGAGATTTTGCATACGGTTATTTAAAGGGCGAAAATGGTGTACACCGCCTGGTGAGAATATCACCCTTCGACTCAAATGCAAAACGGCATACTTCATTTGCTTCTGTATATGTTTATCCACTGGTTGATGATACCATTGAGATTGAAGTTAAAGATGCTGATATAGAATTTGAAACCTTCCGCTCGGGTGGTGCCGGTGGTCAAAATGTAAACAAGGTTGAAACCGCCGTACGTTTATATCACAAACCATCTGGTATCATTATAAAAAACCAGGAATCGCGATCACAACTGCAAAATAAGGAAAATGCGATCCGCTTATTAAAGTCACAATTGTATGAAGCCGAAATGCGCAAACGTATGGAAGCGTCAAACACCATTGAAGGCAATAAGAAGAAGATAGAGTGGGGTTCGCAGATCCGTAATTATGTTTTGCATCCATATAAACTGGTTAAAGACTTGCGCACAGATCATGAAACGTCAAATGCGGCGGCGGTACTTGACGGTGATCTTGATGATTTTTTGAAAGCCTATTTAATGGAATTTGGGGGACCGAAGAGCTAATTGATCAATGCCTGATGATTACGTCATAAAAATTTTACCAATTTTTTTTCATCATCTTGAGTTTTAATGGTTATTTGCTCATAGCGGTGGACTTAGATCCGTTGCGACCTGAGAAAACGACCATTTAACATTATGAAGAAGAACCCTCTTTTATTAATACCGGCAGTTATGCTAATTTCGAGCGCTATTTTTGCACAGGAGGCCCCAATGCCTTTATATCCTAACGGAGTACCTAACAGCAAACCAACACCAGCAACCTATATCGAAAAAAATGATAAAGGAAATAATGATGAACATGTTACGATGGTTAGCATACCTACCATTACCCCGTTTATTCCGGCTAAGGGCACAGCAAATGGTTCAGCCATCCTTATTTTCCCCGGAGGAAGCTATTCCGCACTTTCTATGGATAAAGAAGGCTACAGCGTTGCAAAAGCTTTTAATAGTTTCGGGGTGACTGCTTTTGTAGTAAAATACCGTCTGCCAGCCGACGATATTATGATTGACAAAACCATCGGCCCGCTACAGGATGCACAGCAGGCTATTTTAATAGTACGTAAAAATGCAGCTAAATGGGGAATAGCACCTGATAGGGTAGGAGTAATAGGCTTTTCTGCAGGCGGCCATCTGGCTTCAACCCTGGGCACACACTTTGAAAAGTTATTGATCGAAGACAAAGACAATATCAGCGTTCGCCCGGACTTTATGGTGTTACTTTATCCGGTGATAAGCTTTGGGCCGATGGCTCACGTTGGTTCAAGGGACAACCTGATTGGCAAAAAGCCATTCAAGGAATTAATTGATCTTTACAGCAACGAAAAGCAAATTACCACAAATACACCGCCTACCTTCTTAGTTCATGCAGGCGACGATGGCGCAGTACCAGTGCAAAACACCCTGATGTTTTACGATGCGTTGCTAAATGCAAAAGTAAAAGCCGAAATGCATATTTTCCAGGCAGGCGGCCACGGTTTTGGGCTTAATAACTCTAAAAATAAAGATAAATGGATTGACTGGTGCAAAAACTGGATGGAGGAGAATGGGTTTAACACGGCCCCACCCATTCCTCCCAGGTAAGAGGGCTTTTTAGGTTCTGTTTTAAAGTCTCTCCGTCAGCTGACGGAGGAGATTTAGAGAGGCTTATTCCAATATTCCCAATAATTCGTTCAATTCCACAACTTTCTCTGCCGAGCCAAGGTTTTCGTAAGCGCTGATGAGGTTGCGGAGCACCCGTTTAATAATATCTGTATTGGAGCAGGGTTCGTAAAACTGTTTATCAAACTTTAAATTAAGCTGTTTTAAAAACATATCCACATCCCTTCGCCCAAAAATGAAGCCTTTATTAAAAGCATTTATGTAAAATAGGATACCGCCGTCAAAGTCGCTTTGCATGGTTTCGTCCAAATAAGCCAATATAAAATGTTGCGGCAGGTTAACGCCATAAACCGGGATATCTAATTTTTGGGCAATGATGGAATAAATAATGGCAAGAGAAGTCTGGCTACCCTTTTTTGTTTCCAGCACCTGGCTTAAATAACTATTTTGCGGATCCTGGTGATTGGTGGTATTGCCGCTAAATCCGTAAATACTGTAAAAGATATGGTTGATGAGTTTAATCTGTTCCGCCGGGCTTGCCTCATGCATCATTTGTATCCAGATATCACGCTTAATTGCCTCTATCTGGTTAATTACTTTTTGTTCATCAAGATCCGGATATTGGTACCTGTTAACAATCAATATGCCTTGCAGCAAATCAAATGCACCTCCCTGGTGCCACAGCTGCAGGTCTTTTTTAACTATTCCGAATTGAATTTCGTGTACCAGGTTGGCGATCCGTTCCTGCTGAATGGAATCAAATGCCTCTTCCCATGCCGTTTCGAGGTATGCTATTGCTTCCGGACCATAGGAAAGCAATTTTTGATGTACATGCTCAAATATCTCTCCGTCCGGGTCATCTAATAAACGTATTAATGAATTTACTTCAGTTGGATTTATCATGCTTGTTCCGCTAAAATACTAAACCTTTATATATTTTTACAGCCATGTTTAATTTAAGGTTTGCCAAAAATTACTTGCTGCACCGCTTTAAAGCCAAAAGCAGGCATGGCATACATTCCCCGTTTGTTTACCGGCTGATTGATAAGGTAATTTACGATTTTGATGCCAAAAAAGTATATTCAGAAGTTGAAAACCTGCGCGAACAGTTATTTATTGACACCAGGATTATAACAATAACTGATTTGGGCGCCGGCTCACTTGTAAATAATAATCGTCAAAAAAAGATCAGCGAACTGGCACACAATGCTTTAAAGCCGCCCAGGCTGGCTCAATTACTTTACCGGTTAGTAGCTGACTTAAAGCCGCAAAATATTATAGAATTAGGCACTTGTTTAGGTATTACTACCCTTTACCTTCAAAAAGCCGTCCCTAAAGCCAAAGTTTATACCCTGGAAGGCTGCCCGGAAACCGCTGGCGTTGCTAAGGAAATATTTGACAAAGCCGGCATAAATGATATGGACCTGATAGCAGGGAATTTTAATGATACCCTGCCTGCTGTAATTAATAATTTAGCTGCCCTTGATTTTGTTTTTGTTGATGGCAATCACCAAAAAGATGCCACACTAAAATATTTTGAATGGTGCCTGCCAAAAGTGCACGAAAATACACTGCTTATTTTTGATGATATTTATTGGAGCCAGGGCATGAAAGAAGCGTGGAACGAAATAAAATCACACCCAAAAGTAACAGTAACAATTGACCTGTTTTGGATAGGCCTTGTATTTTTTAAGCCCGGACAGGCAAAGGAAGATTTTTTGATTAAAATATGAACACATGTGCAGATGAAGTAGATATGTAAATGTGCGGATATGCAGATGGGGGAATGTGCTGATGTGCAGATAGGGAAGATGCAGATAGGGGGATATTTATTTGGACATCAAACATCCTTCTCTTGTAATCCGATCTAATCCAAAAATCATTTTCATTTGCACATCTGCATATCCGCACATCAAAAAGATTGCCCCAGTGCAACGTAGAATCCACTTTCTCTTTTTTCACCGGCAGGTTTGGCTCCTACGCCATAGTCGATACGAACGGCCAGTCCTTTTTGGACATCAAAAAAGTAGCGTATGCCGCCACCGTAGTTGGGTTTTAACTGAGAGGTACTGAAGGATGCATGAAAAACTTCCCCGGTTGCTGCAAATGCGGCAATTCCCCAATGCGGATCAATCCGGTAACGAAGTTCTGTTTGCCCGGCAATATAATTTCTGTCGCGGTAACGACCCTGGTAATAACCGCGCATTATTTCATCACTTCCCATTTGGGGCATTAAATAAAACGGCGACTGTCCGCCTGTAAGGCTTTGCCCTTGTATATCCAGCCCCAGCACCAGTGGTTTTGCCAGTAAAAAAAACTGTGAATATTCAATATTAAAAAAGCCGCCCTTATACAAGTGACTAAAATAAATGCCCTGCATCAAATTATAGTAACTGCTGATGATCATCCCTTTGGTAGTGTAGGTATTATTGTTGCGGGTATCATAAGTAAAGCTTGGGCCGATATAAATTATGTCGCCGCCATGTTTTTCTTCAACCAGCGGATCTGAATTTATTGTAGCATATGGATCGGGTTGATATTTATAAAAGTATTTTACTGCTCCTGCTACATATCCAAGGTAAAAACGGTCGCCAAAAAGCTTTTCACCTGCAAGCGAAAACTTATAACGTCTTTCAAATACGGGATCGATATTGGAAAGTTTAGTATTATTGCCGATGCCATAAAAATCAAAAGGATAGTTGTAATAACTTATGCTTTCTGAATAATGCCATTTGTTTTGCGGCGTCCAGTAGCTGGCATTAAGGCTTAATTTTGCCTGTCCTTTAGTGGTGATGGTTGAATAGCCGAATAAACTTGAAACCCGGGTGTCGCGGTGAACCGTATCCGAATAAAATGAAAATATAGCGGCCCCGCCAAATTCAATGCCTGTTTCAGGTGAGGAGGTTAATGCAGGTAATATTAAAAAGCTCGACTTCCTGCTGGTATCCTTGTTAAGGTACATTTTACGAATAAACTTCGGCAGGAAATTCAATTGTGCGAAAACTGATTGAAAGCAGGCCAGCGCAATTAATAAAGTAAAAAGTTTCTTCATGCTTAGAAGTTGCTAAGTTAAATTTTAAGTATTTGTTTTTAGCATATAGAAATAAATCCTGTGTTCGATCAAAATTCCTACTTTTGCGCCAAATTTTATTGATTAGTCATGAGCACTACAAGAGGACCCATATCTCAATTTATCGAAAGGAATTACCTTCATTTTAATGCCGCAGCATTGGTTGATGCAGCCAAAGGTTACGAAACACATTTAAACGAAGGCGGTAAGATGATGGTTACCCTGGCCGGAGCGATGAGCACGGCTGAACTGGGAATTTCACTTGCCGAAATGATCCGTCAGGATAAGATCGCTATTATATCGTGTACCGGCGCTAACCTTGAAGAGGATATAATGAACCTGGTAGCGCACTCTCATTACAAACGTGTACCCAACTACCGCGACCTTAGTCCGCAGGATGAATGGGATCTGTTAGAAAACCACTATAACCGCGTAACAGATACTTGTATACCTGAAGAGGAAGCTTTCAGGCGTTTGCAAAAGCATATTCATAAAATATGGAAAGATGCGGACGATAAAGGCGAGCGCTATTTTCCGCATGAGTTTATGTATAAATTGCTTTTAGGCAGTGATTTACAGCAATATTATGAAATCGACCCTAAAAATTCATGGATGCTGGCAGCGGCAGAAAAGAATCTGCCGATAGTTGTACCGGGATGGGAAGATTCAACCATGGGTAACATATTTGCTTCTTATGTAATAAAAGGCGAGATTAAACCAACCACCATGAAAAGTGGTATTGAATATATGGCCTGGCTCGCGGATTGGTATGTTAAAAATTCATCCGGGAAAGGGATTGGGTTTTTCCAGATAGGTGGGGGTATTGCCGGTGATTTCCCGATATGTGTGGTACCGATGCTTTACCAGGATATGGCAATGCCCGAAATACCATTCTGGAGTTATTTT
>JAQNCM010000092.1 GCA_029237615.1 Mucilaginibacter sp. | reverse complement strand
GTCCAGATCACCTGGATAAAAAAAGGAGAAGGCATATTATTGGCCGGCAACAGCATGCATGTTTTTCGTGAAGGGGAAATTTATCTGCTTGGCGCTAACATGCCTCATTTGTTTAAAAGCGATCCCACATACTTTATAACCGATAGTGATAAAGAAGTGCATACGGTAACCATATTTTTTGATCCATCAGGCAAATTAGCGGCACTATTCAGCCTGCCCGAAATGAAAACGGTTAAAGCTTTTATGGAACAGTCACAAACTGGTTTCAAAATCTCTGATAGCAATTACACTGATACAGCGAAGCGGATTGAAAAAATACAATCTGCAAGCGGAGCACAACAACTATCACTTTTTATTGAACTGTTAAATATAATAAGTGCAGATACCGGCCTCATTCCGTTGTCTTCCGCCAGCTATACATACTCTATGACCGACCCGCAAGGTATGCGTATTGCAACAGTTTATAATTATATTATGAATAATTATAAAACTCCATTAAAGCTCGAAGAGGTTGCTGCACAGGTACACTTAACACCAACAGCTTTTTGCCGGTATTTTAAAAAACATACCCGGCATACATTTGTAAACTTTTTAAACAACATAAGGGTAAGCGAAGCATGTAAAATGCTGGTAAGCAATGAGTCTGTGAGCATTGCTTCCATTGCCTACGGTTGTGGGTTTAACAGTATTACCAACTTTAACTATGTTTTTAAAAGCATTACCGGGAAATCTCCCCGCGATTATGTGAATGATTATTCTCAAACCTTAAGGTAGCCGTTTAGTACTTTATATCGCCAGGATACATAATATTTGATGATAATTTATTATTAATATTGTGTAGCAATATTATACATACCATCGTATTACACAATAATTTATACCAATTAATACCTGTTGTTAAAGTTATGCTTATCACTGCCGGGGATGAAGTCATTTAGGTTGCTGTTTTTTGCTTTGCTTGCCCTTTGTTTAACTATGGGCTATAATGCGTATAGCCAGCCGAAAATTACGCCCCAACCCGGACCAATCATATTCCAGCTTGATGCTTCAGGCAAATACAAGGTTTCACTGGCTGATGTTGCGACAGTGAGTGGTATAACTGACTCTTCAACGCAGGTTACTTTCGTTCCGTCGGTCTTTGATTGCTCAGGTTTAGGTCCGCAAACTGTTACAGTTACCGCAACCAACGGAACTTTCAGTACACCAACTAATCCGTCTGCTTCCAGTTTTGGAGGACCATGGAATATAACTGCCGATGCGAGTGGAAATCTTTATTTTACGGATTTTGGAAACAATAAAATTAAAAAAATAACGCCGGTTGGCGCAGTAAGTACTATTGCCGGAAGTGGAAATAAAGCCTGTAACGATGGGACAGGTACTGCCGCCAGCTTTTCTTACCCAATTGGGATTGTTACCGATAATACGGGGAATGTTTACCTGGCGGATGCTTTATGCAATGTAATAAAAAAAATTAGACCATCCGGCAATGTCGTAACCCTGGCTGGTGATGGTATTGCCGGTTATAAGGATGGCGTTGGTACAGGGGCTGAATTTAATACGCCTTTAGGGTTAACGATAGATGCATCAGGAAATCTTTATGTAGCAGATGAGCTGAATGAAAGGATCCGGAAAATTACCCCGGCCGGAGTGGTAACTACCGTTGCCGGGAACGGTAACCGGCAGTCGGCAGATGGTGGAACTGCTGCTGCATCTTTTAGCGACCCTTCCGGATTGGTTTTTGATAGTTCCGGCAATTTATATATCACCGATGCGGGCAGTTCACGGATCAGGAAGATCAGTGCTGACGGAATAGTTAGCACGATAGCCGGAAGCGGAACGAGTACCGGATCAGCTGATGGACCCGGCAATACTGCGACATTCGACGGGCCTTATGGAATAACAATTGATAAAGCCGGCAATTTATTTGTATCAGACAGGTTTAACAACGAAATAAGGAAAATTACTCCGGCAGGCATGGTAAGCACTTTTGCAGGGAATACCGCATCAGGTCCGGAAGGCGGTTCAACGGATGGGGTGGGTACCGCTGCTAGTTTTAGCGATCCCACGGGACTGGTGTTTAATGCAAATGGCGATTTATTTGTAGCTGACAGGTATAATCACAAAATCAGAAAGATTACACCCGGCGGCGTGGTTACTACTTTTGCCGGCGATGGAAAAACAGGTGATGTTAACGGAAACATTGGAGGCGCGCCGGCTACAGGAAAACAATCTGTACTTGCGGTACAAGTAACGATAATAAGTTCCCCGGTTTTTGTTACGCTACCCGATGTAAATATTAATGCAGATGCAACTTGTGATGCCACCCTGCCAGATTATACAACCAATACAAAGGTTACCGTTAATTGCACAAAAGTTAAGCTAACCTTAACGCAACAACCCGCAGCAGGAACAAAAATGCCATTTAATATTCCCGCCAAAATTACTTTAACAGCTAAGGATAATTATGGCGCTACGGCAAGTACTTCGTTTAACGTAACTATCGCCAACAAGCCCGTAATAACGCCTAAGCAAGCGCCTGTTATATTAACCTTAGATGCTACAGGAAAGTATGCCATTAAGCTTAAAGACGTTGCCACGGTAGTCAGTTGTGTAAATCAATCACCCGTTGTAAAAATAAGTCCGGAAAGTTTTACCTGTGCTGATCTTGGTAATAAAACAGTATCAATTACCGCGGATGACGGCGCTGGCGGTACAAGCCAGCTGTTAGTAGCGGTAATAGTTAAGGGCAGTGCTACAGTTATAAATAACCTGGCACCTAACGAAATTGTAACTACAGCAGACTGCACGGCTATACTGCCGGATTATACACCCCTGGTAACAGCTAAAGATAATTGTACCGGTAGCAGTATCCTCTTTACGCAAACGCCCGCGCCAGGTATAAGTTTAACGGTTGGTGTGCCGGTTACCGTTACTGTTTCAACAGCAAGTCCGTTATTAAATATGTTAAGTAGCTCATTTACTGTTACTGCTTTTCAGCCGCAAAGCCCCGTTGTTAGTATATCCTCATCGGCAAATTCTATCTGCAAGGGCTCACCAATTACTTTCACCTCTAAAGTAACAAGCGGAAATAAGAACTTAAGCTACCAATGGACGGTAAATGGAATTAATAATGGGAGTAATTCACCTACATTTACAACGGATGGTTTAAATGATAACGATATGGTCAACTGTGCGGTGTTAAACGGAATCGGGTGCACAACCTCTGTTTTGAGTAATTCTATTACGATTAAAGTTAACGATTTGCCACAGATCATTTTTAACCAGCAACCCATCCTAAATCAAGGTGAATCAGTAATGTTAAAGGCTGTTGTAACTGGAAATATAGCCGCTTATAAATGGACGCCTGCTGCCGGACTAAGCGATCCATTAACGCAAGATCCAATTGCAAGCCCGTTAAACACTACAACTTATCAGTTGCAGATAACATCTGTTGGAGGATGTGAGGCAACAGCAAGTATTACGGTGGCTATATTAAAACCAATTATTGTACCCACTGCTTTCTCTCCAAATGGAGATGGTATAAATGACCAATGGAATATCAGAAATCTAACTTATTATTTGCATTGTACTGTGGATGTTTTTAACCGTTACGGGCAATTGGTATTTCACTCGTTAGGATACGGACAGCCCTGGAATGGCACCGCAAATGGAGCCCAGCTTCCGCCCGGCATTTATTATTATGTGATTGACCTCAAAGATAATAAGGGTAAATATTCGGGCAATGTGGCTATTTTAAAATAAGGGTCATTATGGAATCTTGTAAAAGTAAATGGGTGTATAAACGCCTTCGCTGCAAGTGTAATAGCCTTTGCCATCAGGTGTAAATCCAATAGCCTCTCCCTGTCTTTCCTGCGTATAAGGCAGTATCTGTGGCTCTCTTTGTACAGTTTTCCAGATGGGCTCATTATTCTCGCGTTTCCAGTAATATACTTTTGTGTAGCTTTTTATTAAAACCTGCTGCCCATCCTTCGATATATCGCCAGCAGTTATCCATTTAAACAGTTTCAAACCTTTAAAAAATAACTTGCATCGTTTAGTTAATGTTACCGTATCGTTGGGTTTGTAAATTAATGGGGTAGTGTAAACGGTCACTGAATCCTGCCTTTTTGATACAATATATATAAGTTTTTCAACAGGGTCAACCATTAAAGTCTCGGCATCTTTGGGACCATCAGGATATTTAACATGGAGTGGAACTGCATCTGCATGTGCTAAGCTATCCTTTGCCCATAACTTTTGTTCTTCCATGCGATAAATGGTTAGATAGGGACGCAAAGAATAATTGTCACCTATATCGCCTATATACACATAACTTTTTCCTTTGTCAGGCCCCGGGCCAACCGCAATGTCTTCACAATCGTGCACTCCAAGGGGTTCTTTTGAATCACCTTTAAAATAGATGGTAGATTTAACCTCTCCACTAGGTAATATGCCAAAGAACCTGCTGGTGTCTCCGCTGTCATTGTGTACGTAATACATTTCGTTATTGAGGCCTGAAGCAGCGATACCTGATATTTCATTCATCGCTTTAATTTGCAGTCGGCCAACAACATTGCTTTGTTCATTCTCGTATCTATGCCTTCCATAAGCTCCCAAAAACAGTATAATTACCAGCGGTAGTATTACTTGTATCTTTTTAGTGCGGCTCATATGTATGTACTCTTACTGATATTTGTTAAATAACGCAAATAAACACTTTTAGTATGAAGATTTTGTTAAGATAACCAGTTGATGACTTGAATGTTAGCTAACACCAAAGCCCGAAAAGAAAATTGTTATTTATGGATTTAACTATCTGTGGGGAAATAATTAAGTTTTACCTCTTGTTAATAGCAGAATGATCTCCTTTTCTTTCAAGTTTTTGGAAAGGAACTTTTATAACATTTAAAAACTTTCCATTCACATTTTCATCCATGTGGGTGTCAATTCCAAATACAGTTTCCTCTCTGTCGAGCTCTGTGTAGGTACCAAACAGCCTGTCCCATATACTTAATACATCTCCATAATTACAGTCGGTATAAGGTAATTGATAATGATGATGTACATGATGCAAATTAGGTGTTATAAAAAGCCGCCCTACTATTTTATTTGCCTTCGGTGACAACCGGAACTCGGTATGCGCCGAAACATTTGAAATGGATTGAAAGGTTTGCCGTAAAATTAAAACCCCCACCGCAGGGCCGAGAAGAAATGTCCAGAGCATTAAAAAACAGGTACGTATACAGGTTTCGCCCGGATGCTCCCTGATTGTTGTGGACACATCCACATGCAAATCGCTATGGTGAACCAAGTGAAATTTCCATAAAGTATCCACCTTATGCATAGTTACGTGGTAAACATATTCGCAAAAATCCAGCAAGATGAAAAGGGTAATATAATAAACCCAGGCATTATTATGGTAGGGAATGAAATTGATAAGCCCCCAATGATGGATATTGGCCCAACTTGAAATTAATATAATAAAAGTGGTTAAAAGAAGCTGAATTGGAAGCGCTGTGAAAATAAATAAGGAATTTACCGCTGTGTGTTTCCATTTATTTTTTAAACCATGACCAGAAAGTGATACCTCAGCAACCCACAAAGATGTAATAACCACAGCGTATAAAATAACCTGGGTTAGATCTTCGTGACTTGAAAAAAAAGCTCGTAACTCTGCCATGGGTAATAAATTAATCAGGAACGTAAAAATATAAATAATTTAATATTTCGTCAACTCTAAATCGGGTTTTGAAGTGTCAGTCAGTGCAACTTTTCCTCTTTCTCTTCGTAATATCCTGTTAAACAAAGAGATTTCACGGTCAAATAAAAATTGAAGAAACAGCTTTGTCCACGAAGTATGGTAGTAAAGTGTATTGTAATATTCGGGAGCTGCTTTCTTGAGTTCAGGAAGCTTGTTCCACGGGATTGAAGGAAAGTCGTGATGCTCATTATGAAAACCAACATTAAAAGCTACCTTATTTAGCACGCCATAATAACTGTAAGTTTCCTGCTCAACACTGTGCGTTAAATAATGTTCCTGTATCCAGCGCGCACCCAAAGGGTGTAAACCTACCGAAAAAGAGAAACTTAATAATAAAAATGCAATAGCATGCCAGCCCATAAAGTACCATATTGCTGTAGTAAATACGGCCTGTAAAACAAAATTTGTAATAATCCAGCCATCAATTGGATGTATCTCTTTTAGCCGTGGTAGGCGGAAAATCTGGAATATAGGAAAAAAGAGCAGCCAAAACGCTTTTCCAAGGAAAGAGTTACTAATTAGCTTCGCTTCCCATTTGTTTGGTAAATCCGCATCAAGCTCATGTATTCCCTGGAAGGAATGATGTTTAATGTGATATTTTTCAAACGATATAGCGCTTGGAAGTATTTGTGGCAAATTGGAAAACATCGATGCCCACCTGTTTGCGTTGCGGTTTTTAAATAATAATTGATGCGTACATTCGTGTATCATAACAAACAGCGCATGGTCTGCAAAAGCCCCCAACAAGTAGGCGGCTCCGAATATAATCCACCACGACTGGTCACGAACAAACCATGCCATTATCACCTGGAAAGCTACCAGGGCGATAATGGCAAATATTGTATACGGGTTTTTCCCAATAAGTAATCTTAAATGCGGAAACTGTTTTAAGATCTTTTTTGTTCGCGTACGATGTGGTTCTGACTCTTGCGAATAAATGAAGTCGGTTCTTTTAATCATCTTTTGTTTTAAGAGGGACGGGCTAATATAATGATATGAAACTAAAATATAATTTTATTATGAAAATTCTCACGACGCTAAGTTATACAACTTAACGTATAATTAACATAGTTTTATACGCCCCTGCTAAAATTATTGCTGTTTGTACACCAAAACTTTGAATGTATCGGGCAAAGTTTTACGGGTGCCAGCTTCAAATTCAGCTACACTTAAGTATATTTTATGAGTCTGCATATCAAGTGCAAGTGTTTTAGCTCTGTTAGCAGTTTTTAATGTTTGTATCACTTTATAGTCATCCGCAGATTGTTGTTTAATAATGGTTGTTGTACCATCACCGCATGAACAGAATATCAGTTTGGTTTGCGGGTCATAGGCAACAGCATCAACCCCAGCACCTATAGGAAGGGTTGTAATAACTTTGCCGCTAACAGCGTCGACTACGCTCATGCCTTTATTTTCGCGGCAGGCACTAAATAAACGATGATTAGCTTCGTCCAAAGCAATTCCTGTAGGGCCACCACAAGGTGCCAACGAATAAGTTTTTAAAACTTTTAATGTTTTACTGTCAATTACGTCCAGGCTGTTTTTATCTTCAAGATTGTTAAATATTTTTCCTTTACCGTCTGATACAGCAAATTCAGGAGCTCCGCCAAGTGCAATGGTTCCAACTTGTTTAAGGGTATTTGGATCTACTACAGATGAATTGTTGCTGTCACCGTTAAAAGTAAATATCCTGTCAGAATATGGATCATAGATAATCGCATCAGGGCCTTTGGCATCAACAGGAATTGTTGAAATGGTTTTTAATGTTTTTAAATCAAATACTACAACAGCATTTGTTTTACCATCACTTATAAAGCCTTTGTTTGCCTTGTTATCAATGGCAATGCCATGTACGCCTTTAACATCGGCAATAACACCAACAGGTTTTTCAGTTTTAATGTCTATTACATTAACCGATGTACCATGGGAAACATATAAACGATGATTAGCTTTATCAATTGACAGATAATCGTAACCTCCATCGCCTGGTAAAGCAATCGTTTTATCTAATACATAGGTCTGCGCGTGTAGCGACAGCGAAATTAAAGCACCGCAAATGGTGGCAAAAAAAATCTTTTTCATGTTTTTCTTAATTGATTTAATATGATAAATGTCTCTCTTGATTCTGTAGAAAGTTTGGTTATTATGAATTATTTGGCACGGATTGAGAACTTTCCGGGAATTTGCCCGAACGGTAAAAGATCCGCATCATGCTCGGCAAAACTATAAGTAACAAGGGCAGCGCCACTAAAAAACCACCGATAACTGCGATGGCCAACGGCTGGTGCAACTGTGCGCCCGCGCCAATGCCAAGTGCCAAAGGCATCAGGGCTATTATAGCGCCTAAGGCAGTCATTAATTTGGGCCTTAAGCGGGTTGAAATCGAATATATTATCGCCTCATCAATGCTTTTTTCACGTGCGCTTTCTCTGAATTGCAGGAAGGTAAATATGGCATTTTCACCAATAATGCCAACTATCATTATTAAGCCTGTATAGCTGCCTACATTTAAAGGTGTGTTAGTAATAAACAGTGCCAGAAAGCTTCCAGAAATACCCAGCACTGCCATAACAAGGATTAAAAATGCTATACGGAATTGTTTAAACAGGAAAAGAATCACCCCAAAAACGAGCAGACTTGACGTAATAAGTATAATAAGCAGCTCCTTGAATGATTGTTGTTGCTCAGCATAGGCACCACCATATTCGATATGGTAGCCAGGCGGCAAAGTGATGTTTTTGGCTATGTTTTTTTGAATAGCTGGTATAACACTTCCCAAGTCACTGTTGTCGAGCCGGGCAGTGATAACTCCCATTGATTGCAGATCCTGCCGGCTAATTTCAGCGTCACCCGCTGCTATATCAACAGTAGCCAGTTGATTGATAGGGGTCAGCTTTCCATTATTTAAAAATATATTTAAATTTTTTATAGCTGCAATATCTAATGACCGGTTACCGGGATAAACCAAGCGGATTGGCGATAACTGTTGTGTTTCATACAAACTGCCTACTACATTGCCATCCAAAGCAGTTTGCGCCTGAAACTGCAGACTATTAGGGGTGATGTTGTATTGTGCAAGTTTGGTATAATTAGGGACGATGCTTACAGACGGGCCTGCAATTACAATGCCGTCAAACACATCCGCGGTCCCTTTAACTGCTGTAACATCTGCCGCAACCTGTTTAGAGAGCTTAGTAAGTATTTTCTGGTCATCACCAAAAACTTTAATCTCTATCGGCTGGGTTGAACTCATCAGGTCGCCAAGCATATCCGTAATTACCTGTCCAAAATCCACCCTTAGCGCAGGTTGTGTTTTTGCAATTTCGTTCCTCAGATCGCTGGTTACTTCCTCAGTTGTTTTTTGATGATTCTTTTTTAACTGTACCAGGTAATCGCCGGTGTTAGGCTCCGTAATAAAAAAGCCCATTTGGGTGCCTGTGCGGCGTGAATATGCAGCAACATCAGGATGCTTTGCAATGATTTTTTCCACTTCGCGCAGCATTCTGTCCGTTTCGTCCAATGAAGTGCCGGGTGGCGAACTGTAATCTATCACAATGCTTCCTTCATCCATGTCGGGCAAAAAACCTGTTTGTAACCTGGAAGGAATAAATACAATAACGGCAATCAAGGCAATTATTATAATTATACTCAAAAAAGGCCGGAGGATAAAAAAAGATACCCATCCCTGTCTTTTTACTTCATGTGTTTCTTCTTTTACCTTTGTTGAATTATTATGGTGATTTTTTGTGAGGAACAGGTAAATAACCGGCAAGCCTATCCACGTCACAAAGAACGAGCATATAAGTGTAATGATCATGGTATTGGTCATTATCTTAAAGTAAGCGCCAGCTACACCTGTCATCAGCAAAAAGGGTACAAATATTACAATAGTACTGATTGAGGAACCCAACATCGCCGGGAAAAGATAGTCAATTGCTTTTTTAAGCAGCCTGCTTGTAGGCTCGTCCGGATGCTCTTCGTGTGTACGGTGTATCTGCTCTACAACAACTATAGCATCATCAATAATTAACCCAATAGCGGCAGCAATGGCGCCAAGGGTCATGATATTAAATGTATAGCCCATTATATAAAGCACAATTAATGTTAACCCCAGGGTAACCGGTATTGTAATTAATATAGTGGCGCTGGCTTTTAACGAACGGAGAAAAATAATAGCTACGATTATAGCCAATAATAATCCTATCCAAACGCTGTCAGTAACACTTTTAACAGAATCATTAACAAAATCAGCCTGCACGTAGTATGGCTTTATGGTAACGTCTTTTGGCAGGATTTTTTGTAACGCAGTTACTTTATTGGATATATCTGTTGACAGCGTAATTAAATTGGCGTTAGGCTGTTTTATCACCGCTATCAGCACACCGTCATGGCCATTGGCATTTATCTTAGTGTACTCAATAGCTTCACTTATCTGTACTGTGGCTATATCTTTTAGTTGTACAACCCTTTTGCCGTTATTACTTACTACTATACTTTCAAGCTGATCCTTAGCGGTAACGGTAGCATCTGTTACGGTGAGGTATAACATTTTATAATCTGACAGATAACCCTCAGATTTTATAAAGTTAGTTTGGTTAAGCGCATTGCTGATCATATCCGGAGTTAAGGATAGGCCAGTCATTTTTTGCTGGTTAAGTACCAGCCAATATTCCTTTGTTTTACCACCAATAACCCGTATTTCCGAAACACCGCTAACCTGCGAAAGAAATGGCTTTACCGTAAATGTAGCCAATTGCTTCAACTCAATTGGCGACATTTCATGGCTTTCAAGCGTATAGCCGCTTACCGGTAAAATAGAAGGATTCATTTTCTCAACGGAGATATTTACACCCGGTGGCAGCGTGTTCTGTATTTTGGCAATTTGTGATTCTATCTGTTGTTTACTAAGGTCAATATTAGCTTTCCAATCCATAAAGGCAGATATTTCTGCACTGCCGCGACTTGTTGTACTGCGAACCATTTGCAGATCAGGCACTTGTTTTATCGCATTTTCTAACGGTTTGGTTACCGTTATCATCATTTTATTTACGGGTTGCAAGCCGGCATCAGCAATTACCTTAATTTTAGGAAAGGTGATTTCGGGAAAAAGCGACGTTTGAAGTTGGGTATAACAAAACACACCGCCCATTAAAATGAGCGATAACACCATCATCAGCGGTTTCCTGTAAAAAATAAAAAAGTTCTCTGCCTTATCTAATGTCTTAGCCATTATTGTACAATTTTAACTTTCGCGGTATCGGCCAAACCATAATTTCCGGTAACCACTATTTTGTCCTGATTTGAGAATTTAGGGCTCAGTATTTCAACCCGGTCTCCGCTTTCAATTCCTTTTGTTACTGGTGTTTTAACTGCTGTAGTAGGATTTATCAATTTCATTACCCAAAATTCAGTTTGTGTTTCATTAGATAATATCGCCGACTTAGGAAGTGATATAGTATTTGATTTGGCAGATTTTACTATACGTGCCCTGGCAACAAGGTTTTCGGGAATGGGTATATTTGAATCCACCTTAATAACAACCCCCTGTGTTTGAGAAAGCGTATCAACAGTAGGCATAAAAGAAGCCACCCTGCCGGTTAACTTTGTTCCATCGGGCAAGTTTAGCTGTACATTCTCATTGCCTTTCAAAACACCCCGCATTTCGTAAGGTAATTGCATTATAAATGCAAAGCTGCTACGATCACTTATAATAGCTAATTGCTCGCCATCCTGCACATAATCGCCCACCTGGTGGCTTAATTGTGTAACATAACCGTGGTCAGAAGCCTTAATTTTATTTACCCCGGAAAATTTAAATGTGGTATCAAGTACATTTATACTATTGCCAATGCTTTGGGCCTCTTTAGTTTTAATAGTAAACAGTAACTCGCCTTTATTAACATAGTGGCCAATTTTGGCATAAACTTGCTGCAAATAACCAATTGCATTGGCCTTTACGTAGTTTTTTTGCATAAATGACGATGTCGCATTCAACTCAGTGTAATTGACTAAGGAGCTTTGATCTATGGTAGTTACTTTTACCGGGGTTTGTGTCGCTGCAGGCGCATCAGTTGCGGCAGCATTAGGTGTGCCTTTACAGGAAACAAAAAACATTGCAACAGCAGTAGTAAATAAAATTGTTTTGAAAAAGGAATACTGATTATACAGGTTTTTCATGTTATTTATTCCAGTAGTTTAATTGATTGATAAGTTGCAACCTGGCAATTGTAGATTGTGTTAACAGATTTTTTATAGTAAAATAATTGTTTACCGCCAAAATCAGATCTGCCATTTTTACATCGCCAGTTTGTAAAAGCTCCGTGTCAACCTTTATCAAGCTTTCAGAATATTTCATCTGTGCTTTTATTTCCGTAAGCAGGTTTTCATTTTCGTTAATCTGCTGGTTTAACTGGGCAATTTGCTGGCGATACTGTGCATTAAAAAATGTCTTATAATTTTGCCTTGTTTCTTCTTGCAGCCTTATTTTCTTATATTCAAGTTTACGAACGCCTCCATCATAAATGGGCATTGACAAGTTAAAGCCAAAACTTGTTCCAAAGTTTTTGGCTGGTAGCGTAAAATCAGTATTATAACCAGCGTCAGCAAAAATATTGGCTTTTGGCTTGTAACTATAATCCAATAACCTGCGTGCATTATTTAATCTTAAGCTATCCAGTTTATATTGTCTGAAAAATATACTGCTGTTTATTTCGGGCCTCATAGTTCGGTGAATATCAGGTTCACTTAATTCAACGGTGGCCGTATCTGTTATGCCTGCGAGGTAATTTAAGGTAGCATAATCATTTTTGTAGGAGAGCTGTGCCTGTAACAATTGCAATTGCGCTTGTTTTAAAGTAACTAAAAAAGCCAGGTATTCGCTTTGCTTGTATACATTGCTGCGCGCCAGTTTTTTTAATAAACTTTCTTCTTCACTAAGCAATTTTACAACATCCTGGTTAAATCTTACCTGCTGCAAGCTTCCATAAGCTGTGATATATTGCCCGGTAATAGTTTTTTTCAAATCTTGTTCTGTAAGCTTGCCACTATTGATCAACGAGTCTCGCTGAAAGGTTATCATGGCCAGCTGAGAGTTTAGATACCCTCTGCTTATTATTTGTTTATTTACGCCCAGCAAGGCATTTAATGTTTGTACGTTGGTAATAACGCCGGCATATCCATAGCCATTAATAACCGGTGCAAAGTATCCGGCGCTGGTTAAATTTACTTGTGGTTTAAGTCCGGCACGTATTCTAAGGCTGTCGAGCTGACCGGACGATATCTGGTTGCGAAGGTCTTTAAGCAGAGGGCTATTGTTTTTGGCGACTTCCAGGTAATGATTAAGGGTATTTGGTTGTGCCAGCGAAATAGAGTATATGAGTGTGCAAAAAGCAACGCTGAAAAGCAATTTCATCGGGTAAAAATAATACTGTTTATTTAGCTAAACTATAATATAATTCTGAATTAATTTGGGTGGGGGTAATATTTTACCTTTTTGGTAAGCGACAGATATAAATGGCTAAACAGCACTTAAACTTACCGTAAACATATGGTAGTGCTCTAAGTACGAATAATTTAATGAAAAATTGAAGTTCTCGCAGATTTGCTGTGATATGGTTAATCCCAAACCGCTTCCCTCAGAACTTGATGATTTATGGAAACGGGTAAATATTTTTTCGTCCGGTAAAGGTTCGCTATCTCCGGTATTTTTAATAATAAATAAATCATCCTTTAAATCAATAATTATTTCTCCTCCGTTATAGTTGTGCCTTATGGCGTTGCTGATGAGGTTGCTTAATAAAATCTCAGTTAAATAGCGACTGGCATGTATTTTTTTATCTTGAAGTGTATAAGTAAGCTTTAAATTTTTGTCCTGGAATATTTCGTCAAATTGAGCTATCATATCCTCAATCAGTTCGCGTAAATCTATCTGCTGTTTTTCGTGCAATAGCTTATTTTCAATCTTAACGAGTAGCAACAACGATTGATTTAACCGGTTTAATCTGGAAACTGCGCCGTACAGATCATTCAATAATTTACTTTGCCTTTCACTAAAATTCTCGGTTTGTATCAGTGTATCTAATTTTGAATTGATAACAGCAATGGGTGTAAGTAATTCGTGAGACGCATTTTCTGTAAAAGTCTTCAGATCGTTATAGTCGTGTTTAGCCCTTGCAGCCATATCAACAACAGCAGTGTTTAATTCTTTAAATTCGTCGGTATTGATATCAAGCATCGGTATGCTATTATTGTCGGCTATATTAAATAGCCGCAACTCTCTCATTATATTATAAAAAGGTTGCCACAAGCGGTTTAAAATTAATAGGTTAGTAACAAGGAGAATCAACAACAGGAGTAATATTACCCCAATGGTAATGGTAAAAATCAAACGGATCAAGTCTTCTGTTTCTACGTTTGATTCAATGATCTGTACTTTATAATACCTACTGCCAACATTAACAGCGGTAATTAAACCGCGCCCTGATTCATATTCGCCAATGTCGGTATGTTTATGCCGGTGTCTTTTTTGCGACTTATCGTCATCCCATTTCTTAAAATATACGGTATTAATGAAGTGCCTGTTTACAGAGCCGGGAGTAGCTTCTGTAAAAGTTATCCGCTGATCATCTGATTTAAAAATCTGAGGCAAATGGTGGTTTAAAGATACATAGTTAAAGATCTCCTGCTCCTCAACATTCAGGTCTTTATCTTTCTGATTGGTAAGTATCCAGCTGATTGCCTGGTAATAAATTATACCCGTTATCAGCATTACTATTATGGTGGTAATAAGATTTACCCGGTTATACTTTGCTAACAGCTTCATTGTTCGGTAAACTTATAACCCATGCCGTAAGATGCCTGTATGTAATCATTGCAGCCGGCTTCTATTAATTTTTTACGGATGTTTTTAATGTGCGAATAAATAAAATCAAAATTATTGGACATATCTATACCATCGCCCCATAAATGTTCGGCTATAGCATTTTTTGAAACTACTTTCCCTTTGTTGGCTATAAAATAAAGGAGCAGTGCATATTCTTTACGGGTTAGTTTTACGGGTGATCCATCCACTTTAACTTCCTTTGACAGCAGATCTATAGCTAGCTCATTGAAAATAAGCTGGTTACTGCCATTATAGGTTTTGCGGCGGATAATTGCAGATACACGTGCTTTTAACTCAGACAAATGAAAGGGTTTTACTAAATAATCGTCGGCCCCCAGATTTAAACCTTCTAAGCGATCATCCAGCGAGTTTTTTGCAGAAATGATAAGTACGCCATCGGGATGGTTATTTTCTTTCAGGCTTCTCAGTACATCCAAACCGTTACCACCCGGTAAGGTGATGTCGAGCAAAATGCAATCATATCGATAAACGTTTACCTTGGTCAATGCGCTTTGATAAGTATTGGCGGTTTCGCAGATATTACCAGCTTCGTTAAAGTATTCTTCGATACTTTCCAGCAGGCCTTCTTCGTCTTCAATAATCAGGATTTTCAAAACAATTTTTTGTTAAAGGTAAAAACACATATTGTAAAGATTTTGTGCAACATAAAATCTATTTTAAGCCAAACAGGTTTTATACAGGTTCATAAAGTACTTTTGCAGCAGTAAATTTAATAAAATTTTATGTGGTGGATATACGCTTTGTTATCTGCATTTTTTGCAGCACTAACTGCAATATTTGCAAAAATAGGTATAAAGGGGGTTGATACAGACCTGGCAACTGCTATTCGTACAGCGGTAATACTCATCATTGCCTGGGGAATCGCTATTTTTAGAGGAGCCACAGGCGGAATAGGCGGCTTAACCAAAATTAACTGGATATTCCTGGTGCTATCTGGTTGTGCCACAGGTTTGTCGTGGATATGCTACTTTAAGGCTTTACAGCTGGGTAAGGTTTCCCAGGTGGCACCCGTTGATAAGCTGAGCGTTGCGATTGCTATTATCCTGGCCGTGATATTTTTAAAGGAGCCTTTAACTATAAAACAGGCGGCAGGGGCGGCGTTGATAATAGGAGGCAGTATTGTGTTGATATTTTAATACACCTGAAGAATTTGGAATGTCAGCCCCTTATCTTCTTTCAGAACCATGAGCGATATCGTTTTACAATTATCCTCCCAAATTGTAACAATCGCATAAACTCCGTAACAATTATAATACTTCAACTTAAAATCCAGTATTTATTCAAAAATTCGGCACAATTTTGCTGAGTTAAATGATTCCATAATATTCCCAATGAAAAATATTTCTCTTCTGCTTTTTTTAATAATAATTGCGTTTGGTGTAAAAGCGCAAAATAATAATGTTAATAATAAAGGTAAAATAAGTGGTAAGGTAATTGATGCTACTTCTAAAATACCAGTTGATTATGCAACAATAAGTGTATTTAAACCCGGTAGCACCTCACCGGTTAATGGCGCAAGTACCGATCCGAAAGGAAATTTTTCGATAGATAATATTTCGCCCGGAACCTACACAGTTACTGCTGATTTTTTAGGTTATACCAAACAAACCATCGCCAACGTAATAGTGAGTGGTGGTATTAAATCGTTAGGTACCCTATTGCTTAGCCCTGTTCAAAACCAGTTAAAGGACGTTGTTGTGAGTGCAAAAGTACCGACTGTTGAAAATAAAATTGATAAACTGGTTTATAACCCGGCAAATGATCTGACCACTCAGGGAGGGGTAGCTTTGGATGTATTGCAGAAAGTGCCGATGGTTACTGTCGATATTAATGGTAATGTGGAGTTAATGGGTAATACCAATATCCAATTCCTGATAAACGGAAAGCCCTCCACTATTTTTGGATCAAGCATTACTGATGCGTTGCAATCCATCCCGGCAAGTCAAATAAAAAATATTGAGGTAATTACTAACCCTGGCGCAAAATATGATGCTACAGGTACAGGTGGTATCATCAATATTATATTAAAAGACAGCAAAGTGCAGGGAGTGAATGGCAGTGTAAACCTTTCGGCAGGCACACGTTTGGAAAACGGATCATTCAACATAAATGCACGTAAAGGAAACTTTGGTGTTAGTGCATTTTTTAGCGGTAATGGCCAGTTAACCAGTACAACTCCCAGTTCAAGCAACCGTACTTCTTACAGTAAAACGAGAGATACCGTTACTAATTTATACCAAAAAGGGAGCAATGCTTTTAAAAGAAGCGGTTACCGCTCGGGTTTAAGCCTAAACTGGGATATAACTCCCAAAGATGCATTAACCGCGTCTTTTAATTTTAATCATTTTGGAAACCAAAGCAGCGGTTCAACTTTTCAAAATCAAAATACATCTAACAGTTTAACTAATTTAAGTGTCGATACAGCAAGCCTAAATCATTCCAGCAGCCGTTTCAGTGCTAACTCTATGGATTGGAGCCTCGCCTATAAAAAGACTTTCAACAAAGAAAACCAGGAGTTGGATATTTTGTACAACTACAGCTATGCTACTAATACCAATGACTATACGCAGCAACAGGACTATACGAACGTTACTTACCCAGCTTTCGGCTCAATTGGCAGCAATCCCGGTACAGATAAAGAAACAGATATATCAATAGACTACACCCAACCCATAACTAAAGATTTCACCATTGAAACAGGCGCTAAAGCTGTCATAGAAAATTTAGGTAATTCTGTAACTACCCAAACCCTTAATAGTAATGGTGTTTATGCACCAAACCCGTTCCAAACTTACAGCTTTAATTATGGGCGTAAAGTTTTTGCTTATTATCTTTCTGGCAACTTTTCTTTATTCAATAATTTTATTGATGGTAAGGCCGGCTTAAGATATGAATACACAACTTCCACATCTAATTTTCCGAATACTACCATTCCGTCCTACGGGATATTGGCGCCGTCGTTTGTGTTGTCGCATAAGCTGGATAAAACAGAGAGCATAAAATTCAGTTATTCATACAGGCTGGAGCGTCCTGATTACCGGTCGCTTAATCCTTTTTATAATATCAGCGATCCGCACAATATCAGCACCGGGGACCCTAATCTGAAACCGGAATTGGGACATAATTTTGAGCTGGGTTATAATAAATCGTTTGACAAAGGCGGAAATATTTACATAGCTGGATTTTACAGGTATAATACTAATGACCTGCAGTCGTTTACAACTTATCATGATAGTTTAACCATCGGAAATCAAAAATACACTAACGTGTTCCTTACCCAGCGTTATAATATAGGCCGCGAAGCTACAGAAGGTATCAATTTATATGGTTCACTGCCTATCGGGAAACTGAACTTACGATCGAATATGTTTTTTGCCGAAAGGATAACAAATAACCCGGGAAGTCCCCAGGTTAGCGGTTTTGTTTATCGCATAAATTTAAACGGCAGTTACGACTTTGGTCACGATCTTGCCGGCGAGGTTTTTTTAAACTACCGGTCATCACAAAGAACCATACAGGGAAACAACCCGGCCTTTATGTTTTATAACTTTGCCATTCGCAAGCAGATACTTAATAAAAAGGCAAGCATCGGTATAACAGCTGCTAATCCGTTTAATCAGTATGTGAACCAATCATCTACAACATACGGATCTAATTTTTACCAAACCAGCCTTCGTCAAATTCCATTGCGTTCATTCGGTATAAGTTTGATGTACAAATTTGGAAAGCTTGAATTTAAAAAGGAAAAAGAACAAGATAATACACCGGCTGATGATACCGGTGGCGGCGCTAAATAAACTTAATGAGTCGTGAAGACGGAGAAAACTAACTTATAAGGATAAAGGGCCGCTTGTTAAGCGGCCCTTTTTTAATTACTTAATTTTGAATGTATATTCGTACTGCTTCAAACTAATAATTAAACCTCGCTAATTCAATGTCCTGGCGCATATTGGACTTACTCCTCACTTTTTTTCACCTGGGCATTATTGGCTTTAATATGCTGGGATGGATTTGGATAAGAACAAGGAAATTACACCTGGTATTTATAACTATTACTGCGGCCTGCTGGTTTATCCTGGGTATTTGGTACGGTATCGGTTATTGTCCGGTTACTGATTGGGAATGGAGTATAAAAGAAAAACTTGGAGAGCACAACCTGCCAGGTTCTTTTATTGAATATTATGCAGATAAATTTACCGGGAAAGCTATCAGTGCTTCGATTATTGATACCATGACAGCCGTTTGCTTTTTTCTGGCAGTAGTGCTTTCTGTTTATGTTAATTTCTTCGTCAAAAAGAGAAGATAGATTTTAATACTTCTTCCCGTTAATGCTTTTGTAAGCGGGCAACCACAATAGGTTCAAGCAAGTTCATCCATTCTGTATACATTTTACCTGAAGGATGCAGGCCGTCGGGCGCAATTAAAGTAGGGTCGGTAGCCGCCTTTTTTGATATTGGAGTTATATCTAAATAATTAACGCCGGCTTTTAAACTTATTGCTTTATTAATGGCATTAAACTGGTCAATCTGCGGCCCAATGGTATTATCCCGCCCGCCTGCAAATGGAGTTACGCTATAATCCGGAATCGATAAAACAAACACACGGTCTGTATTGCCCTTGGCAAAACTTATAGCGGTATTTAACACTTCAGTAAACCTGGTGCGATAATTATCCTGGCTTAAACCCTGAAACTGATCATTTACCCCAATAAGCAAGGTTACAATGTCATATTTTTTACCGTGAATATTACTTTGAGCAATTGCGCCAATGAGGTTATCCGTTGTCCAGCCGGTGGTTGCAATAACAGTTGGCGGCTGAATGTGGAATGCATCGAAATTTAATAAATTAACAAGCTGATAAGGATAAGATTGTATTTGCGGAACCGATTCTCCAATGCTATATGAATCACCTAAAGCAAGGTAAGTAAGAGTATCTGCAGTAGTGTTTGTTTTCATATGGGTAATTGTATCGTTACTTGTTGCAGGTACCATGTTACTCCTTTTATTACATCCTGACAAAGCAATTATCGCTATTAAAATAATTTGTAATACTTTCATAATATCTCCATATTGAACAATACGGAAATATGTTGTTTTAAGATTTTTTTTACTTCATTTATATCAACCGTGTGCCCCAGTTCTTTTTGCATGGAGGTCACATCCTTGTCATCAATACCGCAGGGAACGATGTTTTTAAAATAATCAAGATCGGAATTTACATTAAAGGCAAGGCCGTGCATGGTAACCCAACGGCTGCACCTAACACCCAGGGCGCATATCTTACGGGCTTTGTCGTTATTGGCATCAAACCAAACGCCGGTATAACCTGGATAACGGCCCGCTTTTAAACCGTAATCAGCAAGGGTTAGTATTACCGCTTCTTCCAGGGTGCGCAGGTAAAGATGGATATCGGTAAAAAAGTTATCGAGGTCAAGTATAGGGTAGGATACAATTTGTCCCGGGCCGTGGTAAGTAATATCACCTCCGCGATTAATAGGATAATAAGAAGCGTGCTTTTGCTTCAAACCGGCCTCATCCAATAGTAAATGTTCAGGTTTGCCGCTTTTGCCTAAAGTGTACACATGTGGGTGCTCGCAAAATATAAGATAGTTACTGGTTGGCTTATCCTGGTCAATTTCATTACCTTCCGTTCCGGCGCGGTGATTTCGTATTTCAATTTTTAAATTAACGGTATCACCAAACAAGCCTTCTTGCTTATCCCAGGCCTCTTTATAGTCAATTAAACCCCAATCCTTAAAAATTACCTGTTTGTTTTTCATCGTTCCGGCCCTTTACGTATCCAATCATATAATCCTGATATTGCAGGTAACCCACACTATAATTAATGTTTATTGTTCCTTTGGTTAAATGTGCATTTACGCAGCCATGCCCTTCAAAATTAAACGGCTCCAAAAAAATGTTATCTAAAAATGATACCTCTTTTTGACCGTGGCATTTATAAACCGCTTCTTTGGCACACCAGCAAACGTATAGCTGGTTTATTTTATTTTGAGTGCTGATAAATGCAAGCTCTTCCTTCCGCATAAACTTATGGGCAATGCGCTCCACTTTTTCCTTTACCTGTTCAATGTCAATACCCACGGGCTCTTTACTTATCATCACAGCTGCATAATCAAACGAATGGCTTAATGAAATATGGTAAGGCAGGTTTACCAGGTAAGGTTTGCCGTGCGAAT